>CAYMMN010000030.1:0-16505 GCA_964391495.1 uncultured Flavobacteriales bacterium
CAATTATTATAAAATTTTATCGCCTTAGAAGCACAAAAAAGACCTGATAAATGACCTGTCTAAAATCTGACAGAATCTTATTATCATCCTTTTCTGTTTGATTTCCGAACATCGTATTTATTTGTACATTTCATTGCATGAAAAAAAGCACTTACACATTCAACTGCGGCACATCTACCTGTCAATATGCCTTGTTTGGAGTATTGTTTGGCTTTTGCTTCCCGGTGATTGCCATTCTTTTTGATCTGTTGGTACATTTGAAATTGCCTTTGAATAAAGAATCTATTCTTCTTGTGCACAGGCAGAATCCTTTGCATTACATAATTGACACCGCGCCATTATTCCTCGGGATTGCCTTTGGTGTAGCCGGATATTACCAGCATCGATCCAAAATGCTAAATCAATCTTTACAAAAGCAGGCTTCGGTTCTGGAAAACGCGAATCAAAAACTACGTCAAACGCTTGAAGATTTTCATTCTGCCCAAAACCTTCTTGTCAAATCTGAGAAACTTGCATCCCTGGGTCAGCTGACAGCAGGAATTGCTCACGAATTAAGGAATCCGCTCAATTTCATTAATAACTTTTCTGAATCCAGTAACGAATTACTCGATGAACTTGCCACTCTGGAAGACCCAAAAGAACGAGAGGAAGTTATTGAAATCTTAAGAGGCAATTTTTCTAAAATTCATCTCCACGGCACACGTGCCAACACGATTTTGCAAAGCATGATGCTGCATGCCCGTTCTGAAAAAGCTCAAAAGCGCCTTTCTGATATTAATGAAATCACCCGTGATGCTGCAGACATTGCATACCATGGAATGAGTTCGGGTATCATCGGTTTCTATTGCGATTTCCAAAAACATCTGCAAAAAGATATGCCACGAATTTTTGTTATCTATGAAGACATCAGCAGAGTTGTTTTGAATTTACTTACAAATGCATTTTACGCTGTGAATGAAAAGAGGAAAACTGTTGGCAATGAGTACAAGGCCAAGGTGATCCTTTCAACCGAAAGAGTAAAAACAGACGACAATCCTGAAAATGATAAGATTTGTATTACTGTCTTCGATAATGGAACAGGAATCGCCGCTCACATCAGGGAGAATATCTTCAATCCATTTTTTACAACCAAACCATCTGGGGAAGGAACCGGTCTCGGGCTAAGCATCAGTCACGATATTATCGCAGTACATGGCGGAACAATGACTGTAGATTCAACAGAAAATGAATTCACAGAATTCAAAATTCTGCTTCCATTACTTTCAAAAGAGGAAATTACACCTTTAATTTCAGGAAGAACAGGTCAGGCGAAAGTCTCATAGGACAAAATTACTCATTATTAAAAGTGCTGTCCTTAAAACATTCAGTTGAATACAAACTTCGATTTTCTAGTTTTCTTCCTTTAATGGAACTTCCAGTCTGATTACAGTTCCAACTCCTGCCATACTTGCAATATTTAACTTGCCTCCAAACATCTTTGCCCTTTCCTTCATGCCCACCAATCCAAGTGTTTTTTTACTAATGACATCCGAAGAATCAAAACCTTTTCCATCATCTTCAATTACCAAAACCCAATTGTCAGTGGATTTATCAAATGTTGTTTTGATCCGTGATGCCCCTGCATGCCTTGCAACATTTGTGAGGGCCTCCTGATAAACCCGGAATATCCCGGTAGACAAATTCTTTTCAAACGAAACATCCTCAACTGTCGGCTTGAATTTGCATTCAATTCCGGTTCTGCGTTCGAATTCAACACTTGCCCAATCGAGCGCATCAATTAGTCCAAGATCATCAAGAATGCCGGGCCGCAGATCAGAAGATATACGCCGGACAGACTTCACGGTATCTTCTATCAAAGCAATCATTGTAGTTATTTTTTCCTGCAGAATAGTTTCATGCTGCGGAATTTTTCTGCTGAGCCATGAAGCATCCATTTTTAATCCTGTCAATTGCTGTCCCAATTCATCGTGAATCTCCCTTGAAATTGTAGTTCGTTCTTCTTCACGGATCGTTTCCAGATGGGACGAAAGCTCTCTCAATTCCAGATTGGATTGCTTCATCATTTGTTCTGCAATCAGTTTTTCGGTGACATCGTTAGCCAGAATCAGGAACGCAGGTTTGCCTTTGTACTCTATCTTGTGTTCCTTAATTTCAACCTGAACTACATCTCCGTTCTTTTTTCTGTGCGAAACGACATGTGTCATGCTGTTCTTTGATGAAGATCGAATCCTTGATATAGCATCCGGATCGCTCTGTGATGTCTGCGCCATCAAATCGTTTGTGGACATTTTCAAAAATTCTTCATTAGAATATCCATAGAATTCAATAGCTGCTTCATTGGCGGAAATGAATTTCATATCCAACGCCGAGGCCATCCACATCGGCATTGGGTTTTTTTCGAACATCAATTTATACTTCTGTTCGGATTGCCTGATCGCTTCATCCGCTGTTTTTCGTTCTGTAATATCCTCCGCGTAACCATATGAATATTTCTCTCCTTTTGAATTCTCCTGAACGTTGACTCTGGATTCAATCCATCGGATTGCACCATCAGGACGAATGATTCGAAATGTGATGCTTGCATTTCGAATTTCATATAATCTTTTGTAAAAATCTAAAACATCCTGATAGTCATACGGGTGGACTGATTTAATGAAGTCCAACGTATTTTCATACAAATCTTCGCATTTTCTGCCCCAAATGGTTTCATACGATGGTGTGATATAAAGCGTTTGCATTTGAAGCAAATCGCTTACCCAATACACACCTGAAATATTTTCCACAAGGCTTTGGAATTGATTTTTGGAATCCTGCAATTCCTCATTGGCCCTTACATTGTCGGTTATATCAATAGCGATCCCTTCGATCACTTCCTCTCCAATTTCCGGATCATTGGAGAGTGAAATATTCTCAATAAGGTAAAGAGTACTACCGTCTTTTCGTTTTAATTTAGACTG
Source organism: uncultured Flavobacteriales bacterium (assembly GCA_964391495.1). Classification (GTDB taxonomy): domain Bacteria; phylum Bacteroidota; class Bacteroidia; order AKYH767-A; family 2013-40CM-41-45; genus JADKJP01. The sequence continues at coordinate 2,958 of CAYMMN010000030.1, forward strand.
ATAATTCGTAAGTGCATTGTTTACTCTTAACAACTTGAGATACTTCTCACGCTCTGCCATATCAAAATAGACCGAATCTGTGCTTAATGAAAGTAATTCAGATGCTGATGAATAACCCAGCATTTTTGCCGCAGCTTCATTGCATTCAAGGATTTTACCGGAAACGGTAGTCCTGTAAACACCGGCAAGATTTCGCTCGAATAATAGTCGATACCTGCGTTCTGATTTCAATCTTTTTGCTTCAGTAATTTTTCTATCCGTAAGATCCCTGCCGATAACCAGGATTCGTCCATCCGGCAAGAGCTTAATGTTGCTTTCCAGTTCTACAATTTCTTTACTCTTACAGAGTATTTTTATTTCACTCAACACCGATTGCCCTTTTGAGAGATGCTCGGCATTGATGTGCTGGTGCATAAATACATCAGAAATGATGAACGTTCCTATGGATTTTCCAATCAGATCATTACACTCGAAACCCAAACGATTACATGCAATTGGATTTAGATCAGTAATCAATCCATTTTCATCCAGGATAAAGATTAAATCAGAGGCATGTTCGATCAGCGTCCTATATCTGAGTTCGCTGGCTTTGAGTTCACTTTCAACATTTTTCAACTCAGTGATATCAGCGAATGTACCGTTCCAGACTACATCACCATTTTCTGATTTGCGAGGAATTGAATTCCCCCTGATCCATTTAAGAACCCCGAGTTTATCCCGTATCTGAAAGACATAAATCCATGGCTGAAGGGTGCTTGCAGATTCACTGATGGTTTGGTACAGTTCCTCTATATAGTCAGGTGTAACCAGCGAAAACGCAGCCAGAGCATCAATATAACATACCTCTTTTTTAAAACCGGTAAGTTGTTCTATACCATCGCTGACAAAAGTAAATTTCATTTCGCCTTGGGCTGTCAGCACAAACTGATAGACTGCACCGGGCACAGAAGAACTGATCTCACTCAATTGCTTCGCGAGTAACTGAGATTCACGTTCTACTTTTTTACGCTCGGTGATTTCATTTGACAGAATGAAAATTCCCTCTTCTACAGGTTCCACACTTACTTCATACCATCTGACACTGTTGTCCTTAAATGTATAATCAAATTCAGCATGCAAAGGTTTACGATCCTTCATGCACTGATCCAACCAGCTGAATATCCTGGTATTTACTACTCTTGGGTAAATATCCAGAAAAGATTTTCCGATTAAATTTTCAGGAGTATTTTCTCCATAGGAAGCCGCTATTTTATTTACATATAAATAAGTCCAGTCAAATGAGAAAACAATACAACCCACAAAAGCCTGATCCAGAATGGACCGGATACGTTCTGTAATTTTCAAGCGTTCATCTTCTTCTCTCTTTTGAGCAGTGATATCCCTGTAATAAGAAGAAATTCCTTCAGGAGACGGGTAAATATGGTCTTCAAACCAACGCCCTTTACTTTCGGAATAAAGCTGGACGTTCATTGGCTTCTGGGAAGCCATTGCTTCGTGCAATGCTTTGTAAAAGGGTTCGTTTTTGGTTTGCGGAAACTCTTCCCATATGTTCTTTCCAATGAGATCTGCCGGTGCTCTACCATGCAACTCACCGGCTTTTTCATTCATATAAATATAATTCCAATTCGCATCCAAAGCGATGAACGCGTCAGAAATCCTTTCAAATACGGAACGCAATTCCCGATTCTGCGCCTGAACCTTTTGGGAAAGACCTTTATTGAATTCTTCTATTTGAAATTTCTCATTGTACTGACTTGTGATGTCAGTATTTATGCCTACCATTCCAATTGGTTCTCCGTAAACATTTCTGATCAATGAGATGGAAGCCAGGACATGCAATGTATCTCCCTTTTTATTTTTTTGCTCTTTTTCTCCTTTCCAATGGCTGTTTTTATTTACTGTTTCAAGAATTTGTTTTCTTTCCTCCGGAGCAATTATTGTCTGCAACACTTCTGCTGTGGTTTTGCCGATTACTTCAGGCAGGCTATAGCCATATAGTTTTTCCGCTCCTTTATTCCATGTTTGAATAACAAAATTCAAATCTGTAAAAATTACTGCATCACTCGTTTGTTCTACCAAAGTGGCAAGTAACCACGCTTCATCCGCCGCTTTCTTTTTCAGGGCAATATTTTTATTGAAAAATAAAACTTCATTCACTTTTCCGTCATCATTCTTTAAAAAGATAACTGAGGAAATAATATTAAGTTTCTTTCCTTCTTTATGCGTATGTATGACCTCAGCTGTTAATGCCTCGTTCATTGGATCAGATTCATTTATTAATGAAATCACATCCTCAGGATTACCACTTAACAAACTGAAATAAGAGGAACCCAGAACTTCATCGGAAGTATAACCATAAAGTTCTTCTGCTCCTTTATTCCATACTTTGATCTTATAGTTTTTATCAGTGCGTATGATGGCACCGTTTACATTGTCTTTCAATGTCTTTAGATAAAATTCACCCCCGTACTCCAGGTTTTCCATCATTTCCATTTGTTTATTTACGCAGAACCTAATCAGAGTTATTTCGCAGGACTCTTAGCCAGACTGAATTTAACAAATTTTCAAATACATTTCTAAGTTAGCACATAGAATTTATCCTCATTGTTAACATTCCTTTCTTTGGGAATGGACAGCAAATTAAATTGTAAGAATGCGCAGGGAACAATTCTGCATTTTCTGATGACAAGAGTAAAATGTCAATAAAAACGCACACTTTTCTGGTACGATAACAAGACGCTTTCCCAAAAAACATGTCAGCAAAAGCGTAGATCGAAATTAACCGCCAATTAACCGGCAATTATAAAAACTGAAAAGGGAAGATGGAAAACAGGCTAATTTTGAACTACTACAAATTCCTTCCTTATCAATCCCCTTTTGCTGCGGAGCACAAGAGTATAATTTCCACTTTTTAAGGAATTCACAGGAATGCTGATTTTGAAACCATCGGCTATTTCACCGGAAAATACATTTGTTACCAGAGCCCCATGATGATCATATATTTTCAGGCTCACAGTCTCTGTTCCGGAAGATTTCAGTTCAACAGAAGCAAAATTGTTCACAGGATTTGGAAATAAACTCAGGGAAGTAACTCCGGTTGAATTAAGTGTTGGAAGTCCCACATTAGTCACGATTGGAACGACAGCAGCATAAAGATTCATCTCTCCGTCATTCGTCCGTCCGTCGCTCCAGATGGGAATTGCATACATTTCAGTTGACAATACCGCATTGTATTCACCAATACCAAAATTTTGATTTACGGCACCTACGGTATTGAAGTCGGTAGGTTGGTTACTCACAGGAGTATCATTGTTGAAAGATGCACCTCCATCGTTTGACCATGCGATATAATAATCCGTATTTGCAGTACCAGGATAATTTCTCCTGTCATACCAGGAAACAATCACAACCCCGCTTGTATTCACACAAATGCTTGGGTAATATTGCTCTGTCTGATCACTGCTGAGAGTATTGTTCAAGGGAACTGCGGAACTCCAACTGGTACCTCCATCGGTAGATCTTGAAAAATAAACATCCGCGGCATTCGGACCACTTGTGGTTACTCCGTTTGCAGTCCATACCATGTACAAATTTCCCGACGTTGACAATCCTGTAGTTTTATCAGCTGCCATATACGAGCAGGGATACATCCTCTGAACATCAATACCTGTAATGGTTTGCCCGATCAGTCCCGTTGAATAATTGTACAGCTGAACATCACTTACTTTATTCGGAGTACTGAAATTTGCACCACCATCAGTCGACACACTGTGATATACTGCATAATTAACACTGTCGGTTGAACCAAAAAAACTAACATGAATATTCCCGGATCCATCCACATCTATTCCGCTAAACTGGACAAAACGGAATGTATTATCCGTAACATAGACAGAGTTTGAAAATGAAGAGGCGGAAGCGTCTTTTCTTCTGACGGCGATGGAATTTATATTGCCTGGTCCGCCCACTTCGTAATACGCGCAATAAAGGTTGTTCTGATACGCCGAATTTGAACAATCTACAGCAAGCCACTCTTTGTCAGCAGCAGGTCCATTAAATAAGGAAGGATCAAATATTGCTGAAATCGGTCCTGTTGTTTCAATAATAGAAGCATTCGTACCTCTTTGCCAGGTAATACCACCGTCATCAGAAAAAGCCCAAAGCAATTGCCAGGTGACAGATGTGAATCCTTGTAAATAGAGATTTATCCAGCTTGTATACACTCTTCCATTTTTATCAAATGCAAAATTCGGGTCTCCTCCTCCTGCTATTGTTACTCCCGAAACCGTTGGAAGCGGATCAAACGAACTTCTTGTCCAGGTAGAACCAAAGTTCCGGGTATAATAAATATGATTTACCGGAACATCCGTTGTAGCTGTACCATTTGGATCCACCGCATTCGCGGAGCACACCCAATTGTTGCTATCCAGCGGATTCATTGCAGCATGAAGTTCTGATTCGGCTTCGCTCCCACCGCTGACAACCATTTCAGTGGAATTCAGGCGATCCGTAAAATATTTGCGCGCTGCTGAACGATATTGATCCGGAATATTTTTAACAAATTTTTTATCTTCAAAAATTCCGGGCCTGATTTTTTCCTGAAGGATCCCGCTAACAATTTTGTTGGCAGTTTCCCTACTTACATGGCCTTGCCCTAATACTGTTGATTGAATCAGGAATGCAAAAAGAATGATCAATAATGAAGCAACGCGTTTCATGGCTCGGGGTATTAATAATATTAAATGTACTATTTATTAGATTATGTAATCCTTGCCGGAAGGAGCTATCAGATGATTCAAAATCACGCTCAATTGGCGACCAAAATAATTGCTTAGGCAACGCCTTCCACAAAGTACATATCAATTTCGCCTTTGTTTTTGGCTTGGATTTTTCCGCGATGGAAGCATTTAAATTTATCCTTCACAAGCTCATAAGTTGTACCGGAAATATTCACTTTTCCGGTTTCGCCACTGCTTTCCATACGGGAAGCGGTATTTACTGTGTCTCCCCAGATGTCGTATGCAAACTTTTTAATCCCAACAATACCTGCAACCACCGGGCCTGTATGAATACCGCACCGCAATTCAAAGAAAGGCTGATCTTTTTGCATTCTTTCTTTTTTATTACGGGCAATAAACTCCTGCATCTCTATGCCTGCTCTGACTACATCTTCGGGGTGACTTGAATTCGCTACCGGTAAACCACCTGCACACATGTATGCATCACCAATGGTTTTGATTTTTTCAATATTGTATTTGGTTACAATTTTATCAAACTCACTATAGCAATAGTTAATTTCCTGCACCAACTCTTCCGCCGAAAGTCTTTCGCTGGCTTGCGTAAAATTTTTAAAATCCGTGAAGAGTACCGTGACTGAATCAAAACTTTTGGCCTTCGCTGTACCGGTTGCTTTCAGCTCTTCCGCCGTTTCTTCCGGCAGGATGTTCAACAACAACTCATCACTTCGTTTTTTCTCCTTTGAGATCCTGTTTCGCTGTGTAAAAAACACGCCTGCAAATAATAATACCACCGCGAAACCGCCAATGAAACTATTTCTTACAAGCTTTTGTCTGCTGATTTCTTTTGCCTTTAATTCCTGGTCTTTTGTCAGCAAATTGATTTGCCCTTCTTTCTTTTCAATGTCGAAAGTAAATTGAAGAGTTCCCAGTTTTTTATTCGCGTCAATATTGTAAAGAGTATCCTTGATTCCGATCAGGAGTTCCAGGTATTTGTTCGCATTGGCATAATCCTTTTGAGCAGTGTATACTTTCGACAAGCCTTCATAAATATCCCGAAGTCCATAGTTGGAGCCGATCTCCTTCGCGAAGTTCTCCGCTTCCTTATAACTGGTCAGCGCGGATTGATAATCCTGCTTCTCAAGATAGGTCTGGGCCAGACCTACCAAAGAAATGGACATATCGCTTTTTGCTTCCAGATTTTTGGCAATATCATAAGCCTTTTTCTGGATGGCGATTGCCTTATCATAATTCTTCTGCTTCTTATAGACCAGTCCGATATCGTTCAGGGTGTATGGTTCATCCTGGGTACCCTCTACAGCTTTAAGGGAAATTTCATAATAGTAAAGTGCTGAATCAAGTACACCGTTGTTATAATAGATTTCTCCAATATTTACTGTAATAGCTCCGATTGAACCGGCATCTCTTTCAGCCATGGCTTCACAGAGGTCATAAGCCCTGATGAGATAACTAAGTGCCTCCGGATAAGTGTTCTGTTTCAATGCATACACAGCGCCTACGTTGCCCATACAGGTAACCATGCGAAGTGTATCGTTAATTGCCTCAGCGATTTTCAGTGACTTCAAAAACAATTCAAGGGCTTTTACATCATCTCCTTTATTGAAATAGATATTCCCCATGTTGCTGTATATGTTCGCCGCTCCTTTTTTGTCACCTATAGAGTCAAATACAGCCAGTGATGATTCATAATTCTGGAGTGCTTTCACATAATCTCCTTTATTAAAATGACTGATGGCAATTGCCTTGTAAGAAAGTGCAAACCCTTTAGCATATCGGATTTTTTCGGCCAGCTGGTTGGCTTGTTCCGCAAAGTGTAAACTCAGCTGCACATTGGATGCCAGGTAAGTTTTGGAGAGTTCAATCAGCGCATTCACACTGGTTGAATCGTTACGATCAAGGTTAATGATTGCTTTTAGACTATCCTGTTCCCTGCTTTGGGCATAAGCACCGGAACAGTACATGATAAAAATGAAAAGGGACAATAGACTAATTCGATACATATTCAGCCTGGTTTTCAGAAATCCAATCTGAATCAAAGAAACAATTTTTTATTTTAACAGAAAAAGCTGTTTTTCAAAAGCAATATTCTGCTGCCATTTCAGACAACAGGCTGAACATTAGTGTAATTCTTTGCACTACAATAAGTGTATGCTGTATTTCCGGAAGGAATTCCGATCAAAAAAAATGCAATTGCTTATTTCCCACCTTGTCTTAAGGGTATCCTTATCTAAATGAAAAAATCAGGTAAAAAACCCGGTCAGTACAGGATATAAAAAGAAAATGAGAGACGGAGTCTCTCATTGGGTGTTTTGTCTAAACTGGAAGCATGTTCTATTTATATTGATCATGCTTATTGAAGATTCAAAGAATCGTCGCTCCTCCGGCGAATTTCGGGACGGAAATTCCGTCAACAAATAACCTTAGGAAATTCCTGTATTAGACTGAAGCTTTGTTTTTGTTGCATTAGGATTCGCTTTTCTTCCACCAACAATGGCTTTTGCTTCACTTTTAGAAAGTTTTTTGCCATAAGCCGGGCTCTTTGGATTTTTCTCGTTTTTCATTTTTTTAAATTTTAAAATTGTTTTTACTGATTATTCACAGGGGAGAGACGTTACACAAAAATTCTAATCGATTCGATTATGAAATTCCAGTGTTTGATTGAAGTTTTAATTTGGAAACATTTCCTTTAACGGTTCTGCCACCAACAACAGCTTTAGCTTCTTTCTTAGTGAGTTTCTTGCCAGCTGGTTTTTTTGTAGTTGAGTTTTTCATGACTTTATTTTTTTCTGGTTTAGCTTACTCTGTTTGCCCTTCCTGGAAGGGAGAGGATTTTCTGCTTTCTCCTCTGTTTGTTTTAATTGATGACTCTAAGATACATCAACAATGATCTGATTAACATACAAAATGTATATCCGGTGGGACTTTTGGATAAGTGGCAACTTATAAACGTCAGATGGTCATATTCCGGATTTCTGGTAAAAACCGGTACGGGAATGAGCATTTCCATGAAAAACGTTGAATTTAAGCTAAAAAGCTAATAAATGTCCCTTTCAAACATAAAACCGCAATTCAGCTACTTTTTATATTCAAATCTCGAAGCAGAAATTATTCTTCCCGATGCCGACAATTCTTCTTTCGCAGACAAGAGTCCTGTGGAATCATAGTGGTAAGCTGTCCGGCTTTGAAATTCTGTACCATTCAAATGAACTTCTTCAATGAGTTGTCCGGAAGCATTGTATTTGTACTCAATGCGCGATGTTACTTTATCATCAGGATAAGTCTGTATGGATAGAATTTTATTTCCGGATGTATCATAGTTGTGATCCCATCGATAGCGAAAGTCTCCTCCCGGCCCGAATTCAGTATCTTTAATCAAACGATCCTGTTTATATTCCAATACATTCTTCGCTTTAAATCCTTCGGGCCAAAACCAGGAAAGTTCTTTCAGTTTTCCCTTATCATCATAGGAAGAAACATTTCTGTATTTGTAGGTCCCATCAGGCAGGTAGAAATAATAATCGCGGCGCTGACCCTTTTCGTTATACAGAATTACAACACGATACAACAGACTGCTATCCGCATTTAAAGCAACACAAGAATCCATTCCCCCGGAAGTGTTATACCAGTATTTAACAAAACAATCAGGTGTGCTATCGTGAGTGAACAAGACTTCATTTATTAACAAACCTGTATTATCAAAACTTCTAACGTGAACAGGGAACTCCTTTTGTTTCACCCCGGCAAAATATCCTGCTTTCCATTCCGTAATGCCCTGAATGTGATTGACACGAATAAGCTCCCGCTCATTTTTCTCCGGATCTTTCTCCGGACTCACACCCGAGCAGGCAAAAAATAATAGAATCGCAAAGACTGCAAATAAGGGAATGAAGACAGGTCTTGTAAATCTACTATTCCGGTAATTCATCTTTTATGATTTAACATTTCAGGTATTCTAAAGAGAAACACAATACGTTATAGTTGATTGAGCCGATCAAACAATTGCTGCTGGCTAACCCAAATATAATCGCCGCGAATCTGGAAAAGGCCGGTATCCACGGGCGTTGTAAGATCCACACTTGTTGCCTCCAATTTCATCGTAAGATTATTGATGGTGTGCGTATACTCAAGGAATAAAAAGTCCATTGCATGAAAAGGTGAGTTCCCATAGGAGAATCTTATATTCTTGTCATAATAAATTTCCGTTTGTGTTCCTTTTTCCGGATTTCTTGCAATCGCTTTATTACACGTGATTCCAGCAATCACTTTGGTATCCGTTGTTTCGGAAATCTCCAGTTTTTCCGAGTTTTCATTTGAGGTAACTTCCTCCGGAGTTAATTTACAGCCGAAATTCGCCCTGAGTTGATCAATTACCAGGCTAACATATTTTTTATTCTGATGATCCAGCAGATTTACCATTTGTATCATGCCCATTCCTCCGGAAGCAATAAAAGCTGATTTTTCTTTTTTAAATATGAGCACAATTTCTTTGGGAAAAAAGGCTGACTTCATCCCGTAATTCATGCTATCCGGATAGGTGATTTTATAAACGATGGTACCTTCACCGTATTCAGCTTTTCTATCACTCACAGAACGACATCCACTGGAACACACTATCAGGAATACGCCCAGAAAAGCAAGTACAAATTTCAATTTCTTCATATTTAAAGATACCTGATTTCAGATAAAAAATAACATCCCGGTAAAATTTTACCGGGATGTCTAATTTGCATGAACAGTGGTTAAAGATCAATCTAACTGAAGATCACAACCGGATGAACACAGTTTAATATTCAGTGTTGGTTGCACCTTTCATCTGAACATGGCAATTCACAGTTACATCACCAGCTCCAATGTGTGATGAATTGATATAATAATCTGCTTTTGGATTGAATTTGAATTGTCCTTCGAAAATGAATGCCCAGTTGTAATTAGCACCGGAAGTCCATTTTGTTTTGCCTTCATATACAAAGTACATATCTACTGGTTTTTCGATCATTGTATTGAATGGACCGGCATAACCAAGAGTTGTGTCAGCAGGATAGATACCACCGGCCGGGTGTTTGTAGAATGATCTCAAAATACCATGGCAAAGGTAACCATCTCCATATTTTTCAACTGAAACACTGTAATAACGAGCTGTATCAGTTTCAGGAAGCGCAGTCAATGCATCAATTGTATCGACGTTCAAAGTTTTACGAACACAACCGCCTGCAAGAGCATCACGTACAGGTTCAAATGTATTCACAGAAGAAAGCAGAACGTATCCGTCAATTTTAATTGCAGAAGGATCGGCTTCATTGAATACGAAATCAGTAACTTCAAATACATTGAATCCACCTGGAAGAATTGCACCACCTGTATGATCCGGGAATGCGAAATCAAGTTTGCTATGAATTTCCCAATCCACTTTACGATAACTTGTGTTTGCATTAATGGTATCCAGAGCGATTTTCAGTGTACCTACAGCTGCCATATTTACCAATTCAACATTCTGAACCAAATCTGAAGTACCAAGAGTAATTGCATATCCCGGGTCAGTTGTGAAATTCACACCATTTACATATCTGTAATTCGTGTTGTCAGTATTGTATTTTGCTGTCAGGAAATAAGATCCGGGCAATAAATATGGTAATGTATAATTACCACTTGCATCAGCGAATGTAGTTGCTGCAAGACTTCCGGATGCGGAAGAACCGACATAAAGATTAATCACAGCACCTTTTGCGGGAACAAGTGTTCCTGCATAATCAGGATAAGTTACTGCACCGGTAATGGCTTTACCTGAAATTGTATCGTGAACAGTCTCAGTTACAGTTACAGTTTTAATTTCAGTTTCAGTCTCCTTTTTACAATAAGTAAGGGAAAACACCAATGCTGTCAGCAATGTTGCTGAAAGGATTCGGTATATGTTCATCTTTTTCATAATTGGTATATTTAATTTGTTAAAATTTATAACGAATAATTGTTTACAAATGTTCATTTTTTAAGGGCATGTCAGATATGATTGATGTCAGTAAGACACTTGACATGTATCACCTATTCCTTTTGCATATGACCTTTTTCTCCGTGGATATTACACTAATGTTAACTAACTGCGAATTCGCAGAAAACAATCACAAAAAGAATAACATAAACAGATGGGAGATTCGGGATAAATGCGAAAAAAAATGAAATGAAAAAAAGATTCATTCTGTTGTTGTCGGTTGCAACACAGATGAATCCGGTTTTAACTTTAGCACTTTAGGGAAATAGAAAATAAATTTAGTCGGAATGATGTACCGGATGTGTGAGATTATCCCGAAGTATTTTTTGATTCGGATATATCCGAAATAAATGCTAACACGTTAGAAAAATTGATCACAAGAAATTTGAAAAGGAAAGGTCATATAAAAAGAAATGAGAGACTACAGGTCTCTCATTTCAAATTCTAATCATAAATGAAGCACAAATACACAAAAGTTAAATTGGCTTCAAACCAGGGATCAGGAATTTTATCCCATTATTAAAGGGAACGTGGGGATAGTTGTTCCCAAAAGATGATTAAGCGATACCAGTGCGTGATTGCAGTTTAACTTTTGCATTACCGGATTTCACATCTTTCAGTGATCTTCCGCCAACGATAGCTTTTGATTCGCTTTTTGATAACTTTTTACCAGTTACGCTTTTTGATTTTTTTGAAGTAGACATAATGTTGGTTTTTTGATTGGTTTTAATAATAACTAAAGTTTTAAAATCCCGGATCAATTCCGGGTAACCGGATTAAGAAATACCAGTGCTTGATTGAAGTTTGCTCTTGGAAACATTTCCTTTTACGGTTCTGCCACCAACGATTGCTTTTGCTTCAGCTTTGGTAAGTTTTTTACCAGTTACGCTTTTTGGGTTTTTTGAAGTTTTCATTGTTTTGTGTGTTATAAAGTTGTGCTTACTCTTTTGATCCCTGGTTTTGTTGGGGGAGGATTTTCGGCTTGCTCCTCTTATTATCTTTAGAACTGATTGTTTCTTTTTTGTTATTGGAACTCTTTTATACCGGCCTTTTTTAAATCTTTCTCTGAATGATGACTCTAAGATACTATCAGACCCTATCGGAAAGCCATCCAGACTGTACTGTTGGCGGCTTTTTTGGATAAGTGGCGGAAATGCATGCTTTCCTGACGACTTTTAGATTTCCCACCCTTTCCAATCAGCTATGGAATGCCTCCTGCACAGAGCCCCGGCTATGCTCTGAAAAGTAAATATGCATAATAATATGAAAAGATGCAAAATTGAATCTGCTTCCTTCAGAACCCAGGAACAAAATGTTGACCTAAAATAAGAGGTATAATCTCGTAACCCTGAACTGTGAAATATCAAGGCTTCCCCAACTATTCGGCCGGGGAGGGAATTGGATTAAAATAACAGGAGTTTAAGGGACGAGAGCCCGGAAAAGGAATGTACGGCCCGGATATACTATCAATCCAACTTGAGAACCGCCATGAAGGCTTGCTGCGGAATTTCCACATTACCTACCTGACGCATACGTTTCTTTCCTTCTTTCTGCTTCTCGAGAAGCTTACGTTTACGGGAAATGTCACCACCATAACATTTGGCGGTAACGTCCTTACGGAGCGCTTTTACCGTTTCACGGGCGATGATCTTGGAACCGATACTTGCCTGGATGATGATTTCGAATTGCTGACGTGTAATCAACTCTTTCAGCTTTTCACACATTTTCTTTCCGAATTCAAAAGAGTGACTGCGGTGAACAAGAGCCGACAAAGCATCCACAGGTTCGCCGTTCAAACGGATATCCAGCTTCACCAGATCACTTTCATTGTAGCCTATAGGGTGATAGTCAAAAGAGGCATAACCCTTTGAAATGGATTTGAGCTTATCATAAAAATCAAATACGATTTCCGAAAGAGGCATATTGAATTGCAATTCCACCCGGTCGGTGGTGAGGTAATGCTGGTTCACAATATTTCCTCTCTTACCAATACACAAAGTCATGATTGGGCCTATGAATTCTGCTTTGGTGATGATCTGTGCTTTGATATATGGCTCTTCAATTTTCAAAAGAAAATTCGGATCCGGCATTTCACTCGGATTGTGAATCTCTGTTATTTCACCATTCGTCAGATAGGCCGTATAACTTACGTTTGGAACCGTGGTAATAACGGTCATGTTGAATTCACGCTCCAGTCGTTCCTGGATAATTTCCATATGCAACATGCCAAGGAAACCGCAACGGAAACCAAATCCCAATGCAGCAGAGCTTTCCGGCTGAAATACAAGCGAAGCGTCATTGAGCTGAAGCTTTTCCATTGAATTACGAAGCTCCTCGTATTCATCCGTATCTACCGGATAAATGCCGGCAAAAACCATGGGTTTTACATCTTCAAAACCCTTGATGGCTTCGGCACATGGTTTATCCAAATGGGTGATCGTATCACCTACTTTTACTTCCCTGGCTTCTTTAATCCCGGAAATGATATATCCTACATCCCCAGCTTTGACAACGGAACGAGTTTCTTTCTCGAGCTTTAGAATTCCAATTTCATCGGCTACATAGTGATTCCCTGTCGCGACAAACTGAACACGGTCGCCTTTGCGGATTTCACCGTCAAAGACCCGGAAATAGGCAATGATTCCACGGAAAGAATTGAATACAGAATCAAAAATCAGTGCTTTAAGTGGAGCATCCGGATTTCCTTTCGGAGCAGGAATCCTCGTGATGATGGCTTCAAGAATTGCTTCGATACCCAAACCGGTTTTTGCACTTGCCGGAATAATCGCGTCGCGTTCACAACCTACA
>CAYMMN010000031.1:0-16407 GCA_964391495.1 uncultured Flavobacteriales bacterium
CATTCCTCTCAGACAATACAAAATCTGATGAATCAATAGCGTGTGCAAGCTCTGTTGTACCGGAACTATTTTGCTTTTCATTGTTTAATTCCTTCAACCCGGAATTTCGAATAAGCAGAAACAAATAAATCCCGGATCCTAAAATCAAACTACTCACTGTCAATACTACAATTGTTTTCGCAACCTTATTCGGCTTGCGAATTGGTTTGTTCGGAATCATGGTGACCTCCCTTTTTTAGAAATAGATAAATAATTGGAATAGGAAGTATGCTTGAATCCATTCTCCGTGAATTGAAAAAGAAAAACTAAAATCGTTCCGGGAAATCTTCTATGGCTTGTTAACGATCCTTAAGATTCAAATATTTTAAAGCCGAAAAAATATTTTATTGATGCCGGGAATTACGATCGGTTCCGTTTTGCAATTTAAAAGGAAAGCAGGTTCAGGAGTGATGTCTTGAAAAGTTCACACTCAAATTCGGAATGCATGTAGTAAAGGATACCCTGAATTTAAGCAGGGAGCCCGCGAATGAAAGAAACAGTATCATAATTTTCTGACCCGGTATGTCTTTTTATTCCAGTCACGGATGGCATCAAAAACGACTTGGACGTCAACTGCATTTTGAGCTGGTACAACTTGGGAATGCACAATTAATGTACTTTCAATTAAAATATTCTGAGGATCTTTTTGTTCTATATGCCTGATGTAATGTGCGAACCCGTTTGCAATTGTATCTGTGTATACACTCCCATCAAGTAATTCGACCGGCTGATCGAATTGAAGCATAAAACGGTGGATATCTTCAGAATTGAAGTCCGGGTAATAATTCAGATTTCGGTTTTTTGCTGAAAAATTATCGTCAACATAATTATTGAACCAACCATTGAGAGAAAAATTGTAAACACCTTCATTATCCTTGTTTACAAAATTCGATTTTCGAAAACTATAATTAAAAGAAGCATTGTAGGGAAATACTGTGCTTATATCATCCTTTTCTATTGTTGCTTTTTGTCCGGCATCGGCCAGATCAAGAACCGATTTGTAGTAATTCGGGCTAATGGTAGTATCCTTTGCTTCGTATAAAAAGTAACCTCTGGTCAGTGTTGAAAATTGTCCGCTCAGTTTTAATTTACCTTTGGTATTCGCCGAATACGAATCAAGCGAAATCTGAACCAGCCCATTTGTTCTTCTTGTATTGTCTTCACGATCACTTTTTGGTGTTTGAATAAATTTATATTCAACATCAGGTAAAACGTCTTTTTTCAAAGAAGCAGGAAGATGTTGGGGTATAAGCGGAGCAATTTCGTTTTCAAAATAAAAAGGCAGTTCATTCGCTTCGTAACCAAAACGGCTGCTTTTTGGATAATAAAAGTTCAGCTGATTATTTTGTGGAAGTACATAACAGAATTCTTCAGTTCCCATACGTTCATATTGTGCAGGATTAATCGCGTCAGTTCGTTTGTCGTGTAAAATTGTTAAATAATATTCACGATCCAGACGTAAAAATAGTTCATCATACAATCGTAAACGACTGATGTAACGGAGCGTTTTATTTTCCATATTTTTCCCAAACTTCTCCAAACCATTATCAGCGCCCTCGATATAATCAATATCATCAAGGTAATTGAATTCATCCGCAATCGTATGTTGAATAACAGACATTAAAGTGGAGGCTGATGTATCTCCGGCCTTTTTGATTTCATCAGCGAAAAATGCATTCATACGAGTAGTGGATTTGTCCATTCGTTTAAGCTGCAATTTCAGGTTGTCTTTTTCAAATCCCAGCAAAGGCGATAACATATACCACCAGGGATAAGGTAGCGGGTACATGACCAGACCGCTATTATCACCGGTTTGACCGTAATCCAGGTGATGAATATAAAATGTGAGATAAGGCAATTCATTAATTGGTCGTCCGCCGCTTTCGTTAATTCCCCCTTTTAAATTTTTCGCACGGTAGATGTAATCCTTGTATTTCATCGAATTCCCCTGTACAATCTGAGTATCGATCGGTGTAGCCCCATTGTGATTGAAAATTAAATAGGTGTCATTTAATTTGTGTCGAAAAGTAAGTTGGTAATTTTGTTTTGGAAGATTGCCATTGAAGTACACATGTGATGAAGGCTGATAAGTAAAAGAACCTTCGTAAGCATACTCCATTTCGAGTTCATCGCCTACCTGAAGATTTGTGATCTTAAAAATCCAATTGTAGAATGTTTGATCTCTGCCCGCTCGAGGCTGAATCTCTACTTCCTGGTTTTCCTGTATTTCTGCGGGCTCTACTTTACCATCAGGCTTCAAAATTCTTGCGGAAAAATAGCGGATGCACTCAAATTCACCTCTTGGTCGGCGAATTTTATCTCTTTTCAAATACGGTACAATACTCAGATCGTGAGCTGGATCAAAACTTTCAGGTAAAACAAAACTGGTATAGTTGTTTATCCCGGCATTGGTTAAATATTTAATCCGGATATGCTTCTGTACAATGGGTGATTTACCATCTGCGGAAACATCAATATAAAAACCTCTTCCTGAATTTGAGATGTAATTGTAAGGCGGAGCCTGATTTCCGGAAATATTATACAGACATTTTTCATCAAGAATTACGGCGTCTTCTTTTTCAAAAGCGGGATCAATTGCAATAGCGACGGGTTTTTCCTTAGGCCATGAAAAATCAGTTTTTCGGTAACTGAAACTCTGAGATTTTACCGGCTGAAAAATATGGAAGTATAAAATAAAAGTGAGAATGATTTTTTTCATGATAAAGCATATAAATGATAATTATCGAATAATAGAAAAAATATTTTATATCTGTAAAAACAATTTCATTTATTTTAATTCTGATTCAAAATTTCCTCTTCCGTTCAAAAAACCGTACTATTGCCGCCTAATTAATAACTATGGATTTTGAAGTGGAATTAAAGGAAAGAAGCGGCAACACCTGCGAACTTTGCGGCTCAGCAGACAACCTTTCAGTATATACTGTACCGCCAAATACAAATATCCAGGCAAGCACCTGCGTATATGTCTGTGAAAAGTGTCTGAAACAAATTGAAAAGAAAGAGGAATTGGATCCTGCGCATTGGTCCTGTTTAAAGGACAGCATGTGGAGCGAAGTCCCGGCGGTGCAAGTAGTTTCATGGCGACTTCTCAACAGAATGAAACACGAATCCTGGGCCGCGGATGCCATTGATATGATGTATTTCGATGATGATCAGATGGAGTGGGCCCAAGCTACCGGGGAACATCTCGAATCAGAGAATGATGAAATGCACCGCGACAGCAATGGTGCATTGTTGCAGACAGGCGATTCAGTAACCCTTATCAAATCTCTGGATGTAAAAGGTTCCCAGATAAACGCGAAGATTGGTACTGTTGTGAAAAACATTAAACTTGTTGCCGATAATACTGCACAAATTGAAGGGAAAATAGAAGGACAACAAATAGTGATTCTGACAAAATTTGTCAGAAAGTCTTCCTGATCAAATTCGATTTATAAAAGGAAAAATAAATTGCAAAGCCATCCCAAAAAGGATGGCTTTCTTTTTATTTATGGAAAAGACATTTTATCCGGTTTAATTAATTTCTAAGTAGGAATTAATTAAGGTATATAATTCAATCAATCTAAAATCCTGGATTGCAAAACAGATGTTAAAGTATGAACGACAAATTTATGGAAGATGCAATTCCTCAGAGATTTTGAGTTTGTGTGTAATTGCAGGTATCAAGAAAAGTTAAAACTTCCACTTCCACTTAAAACAAAAACGGCCACGTTATTCACGTGGCCGTTTAACTGAGATTTTGAGTTGGTGTTAGAGTATATATAAGTTTGAAGACTCCTGAAACTTACTCTTACTCTTCCACTTGAAACTCTCCGCTCTCCCTCCTGGGC
This sequence comes from uncultured Flavobacteriales bacterium, assembly GCA_964391495.1. Classification (GTDB taxonomy): domain Bacteria; phylum Bacteroidota; class Bacteroidia; order AKYH767-A; family 2013-40CM-41-45; genus JADKJP01. The sequence goes on from CAYMMN010000031.1 coordinate 3,891, forward strand.
TCGAACCAGGGACCCTCTGATTAACAGTCAGATGCTCTAACCAGCTGAGCTAAGGAAGAATTCAATTTTGAATTCCAGTTTCTGGTGATTTTGCCCGTTTTATGGGTTTTTTCATCAGAATTAAGGAAGATTGTTCCTTCGCTTTGACCCTTCAAGGCGAAGACCAACCTTTTTCCCGCTGAAGCCATCACGCCTGGGGCGTGACTAAAGCATACAGATCAAAGGTATTTTAGGGGCGACAAAAGTAATGAATCCAGCTAAAAATACAAGGCAATTCTAAAAAAATCAATAGAAAAGATCATGGAAAGCCTTACTTTTTAAATAGGTTCTATAAAACAGCATATTTCAGTATATTTGATATTCTTGAATCAATCCTTGAAAGACCTGTTTTTCACTACTTTAGATTAAACCATAGATTTTATCTCCATATCATGGATTTCGAAACCCTTCTGGAAAAAATGCGCACCGTTAGGTTCAGCATCCCGAAAGCTCTTGAGCGTCCTGACGTGACCAAGGCTATCCGTGAGCAAAATCTGGTGACCATGCACGATCATTTTGTGCTTTGCCTGGACATCCAGAATATGATCCCGGAATACCTTTCCCCCTCCATCGAAAAGATGCTTGGTTACCCTTATGATGTTTTCACGCCGGGTCTCATCTTTAGCAGCATCCACGATGAAGACCGTACGGTTATCGCGGAAGCGCTGTTTAAATTTTACAACAACATCAACGACCTCGTTCTCGAAGGAAATATTTTTGATTATGCCTTCAAAGCCGATTACCGCATCCGGAAACAAAATGGAGATTATATCCGAGTACTTGGAGACGTCAGTTGCTACAAATTAATTCCACAGGAAACAGGAGGCGTGTTTACGATTCATAATTTTATTGACATCAGTACATTCAAGAGCTCCAACATCGTACAGTTTTATGTGAGCGGGCCGGAAGACAGCACCATCGTGTTTCCGGATGAAGAGCTGCTCGATTATAAACAAACACATTCCCTCTTTTCAACACGGGAAAAAGAAATCCTGAAACTTCTTGCTCAGGGACTAAGCAGTAGCAGAATCGGAGAACAACTTTTTCTGAGTCCGCATACCATAGACACTCATCGCAGGAAAATGCTCTCCAAAGCTCGCCTCGAGAACACAACAGAACTCATCACCTTTTGTCTCGAAAATAAAATTATCTGATCTAACTCTCAGTGCCCCCATTAGTTTTTATTAGTTCAAGAAAACCATTCGCGAACTTTGCCTTTTACTTTGCGAGCTTTGCGCGAAAAAATCAAGCCTCATCTCCAAATCCGGGATAATACAAGTAATTCTAAGCCCTTTTTCGCAGATTACTCAAGATTGAGTATTGTCAGCTTCCATCCAAACCCGCTTCTTTGCAGTCTATTAAAAAATTTCCTATGAATAAAAACTACTTCATTTTCAGTTTGTGTTTGATTTTATCGTTCAATGTATTTGGACAAACAGCAGGAATGCTGGATTCAACATTCAACGGCAACGGTCGGATTCAGTCCAACAATATTTATCATGATATCTATAATGATGTCAGAATTCAAAGTGATCAAAAAATTGTTGCATCCGGTGTTTCCTTGAATTCAAGTTACACAGGATGTGTGGTTGTGGATCGTTGGAATACCGATGGCAGTGCGGATACATCTTTTGGTACAAATGGAAGAGTCCAACTCTTCATCGGGAATGATTCTTATGCTTACGATTCCTATATCCGAAACGATGGAAAAATTATAGTAACAGGAATTGCTTACGGTCATATCGGCGGTTTCGGAGTAGTGCTGCTTCAACTGAATCCGAATGGTTCACTGGACAGCACTTTTGGTTTGAATGGAGTAACTATTGTGGACCTTACGATCAATGATGATTTAGCTTCCGCAATGGCCGTACAATCGGATGGAAAAATTCTTATTTCAGGAACTTATACTGATACACTTTACCGGAATGTTCCTATGGTGATGCGTTTTACTGAACAAGGACAAATTGATTCCACTTTCGGGATCAATGGCAGAGCGGAAATCGCGGTTACCGGAACAGATAATGAACTTACCAGCATCAGTGTGATGGGTGATGGACGGATCGTCGCAGCAGGACATTATGAAACTGCGTTTACTTTCTTTGATGTCCTGCTGATCCGCCTCCTTCCCAATGGTAGCCTGGATTCAACTTTTGGAACAGATGGTGTCGTGATCCAGTCTCTCACCGCCGGAATTGAAGAATCTTTTGGCATGCAACTCGCTGCCAATGGGAAAATCGTCATCACCGGAGAAACAACGTTACCGGATTTTTCTTTTGATGTGTTGTTGATGCAATTCGACAGCACTGGCGCATTGGATGCAGGCTTTGGAAACAATGGAGCGGTAACATTTAACAATGGAGTCAACGATATTGGTCTCGATCTCGAAATCCAAAGCGATAATAAAATCCTGGTTTGTGGTACCAGTGGCGGATCCTGGCTTGATGATCGCGATTTTCTTTTGATGCGTTACAATCAGGATGGAACTCCGGATTATACATTCGGAGACAGCGGTGTTGTGTACACACAAATCGATTCTAGTTTTGATGAAGCAAACGCGATGGCATTGCAGGAAGACGGAAAAATCGTTTTGGCAGGAAAAGCGAACGATGGAGCCACCAACCTTGATTTTGCAATCACACGTTATTATAATGATTTGTTCACTGCAGTTCAGGAGCAACCCTTGGGGCAAAATTTTTCACTCTATCCAAACCCGATTGAACAAGGTTCAACATTGCATTTGAGTTTTGAGACAAACAAAAACGACAGACTTTTTGTTGAGTGGTTTTCAATTGACGGCAGAGTAGCAGGAAAGAATGAATCTATTTCATTGTCTGTCGGTAAAAATGAAATTGGACTGGATGTGCCGCAAGGAATAAAAAAGGGTGTATATTTCGTAAGACTTTCCGGTACAAATTTGAATTTTGTACAGAGGGTGGTGGTGAACTGAGGGTGATTTGGTTCTCGCAAAGACGCAAAGGGCGCAAAGAAATTTGCACTAATTTTTTTATATTTCTTTATTAACATCAGGCACATGAAAAACATTACTAAAATCCTTTCTCTTTTATTCGTGTTGTTGGCTTCGCAAGAGTCCAAGGCACAATGGTTGTCCGCTAATTTGTCAACGGCGAGATACAATGTTGCGGCGGCTTCAGGTGGCGATAAGGCGATGTTTGCCGGCGGAATCGGGATGATCAGCATTCCATATAATATAGTAGATGTATATACCGGATCAAGCGCGATTTGGTCAGGAGGAAATTTGTCGACATCAAGAACCGATATCGCCGCGACATCCTGTGGAACCAAATTATTTTTTGCCGGTGGTGCTGATGATGGAATCCTTGCCAATTTTGATGTAGTAGATATGTATGATGGCACCACAAACGGCTGGGCTCAAATGCAGCTGAGTGTTCCGCGCACCAAACTGGCAGCGGCTTCCAGCGGGAGTAAGGTCTTTTTTGCCGGTGGAACAAATGATGGCGCTGCCACTGCTTATAAAGTGGTAGATGTATACGATACTGCTACAGCTCAATGGACAACAACCGACTTATCGGTTCCCAGATATTTTCTCTCAGGAGCTAGCGCGGGTGGAAAAGTTGTTTTTGCGGGTGGGACAGATTTGAACGGAGGAGTTTTTGATGTAGTAGATATCTACGATGTCGCTACTTCTACATGGACAACCGCGACCTTGTCCGAAGCCCGTTTCAATTGTACTGCCACTTCTTGTGGGAATAAAATTTTTATTGCCGGAGGTTTAAATAGCACCGGTGTTGCAAGTAATCATGTAGATATTTATGATGTGACAACCAACACATGGACCAGCGATACACTTTCGATGGGACGATGGTTTGCTTCTTCCGCTTCTGTTGGAAATAAAGTATTCTTCGCGGCAGGTATGGATGCGAACCTTGCAGTGATGTATGATATCGTTGACATTTATGATACAACAACACAAACATGGATGGTTTCCCACCTCACCACAGGCCGCGCATGGGCTGCAGCGACATCCATCGGTGAGTTGTTTATGATTGGCGGAGGAATAAATGAAACATTTGCTCCACTGAGTTCGGTTGAAATTTATACTGTATTGACCGGTGTGAATGACCCGATTGCTGAATCCGGACCGGAAGTATTTCCAAATCCTGTCGCTGATCAGTTGAATTTTTTCAATACGATTCAGCATGGATCCATGGAAATCACAAATGCTTTGGGTGAGATTGTTTATCAGAAAAATCTGGACAATCAGTCGGATCTGATCAGCATTACAACTAACCAATTCAGTAAAGGAGTTTATATTTTAAGAATTACAGATGCGGGAAAAACTTCATTTCGCAAGTTTATAAAGAACTAAAAGCAGCAATTTTTTTCAAAAAATCACGAAAGGGCGTAAAGGCAGAGAACTTTACGCCCTTTCTTCTTATGAGCTGAATATTCCAATATATTTGCGGCAAAATCACAGAAAACATGAGCCTGGTAGTAGTTGGAACAGTGGCCTTTGACGCCATCGAAACACCTTTTGGAAAAACGGATAAAATTATTGGTGGCGCAGCGACCTATTCAGGTACTTCGGCCGCCTATTTTACTAAAAACATTAAGCTTGTATCCGTTGTTGGCGACGATTTCCCTATGGAAATGATTGAACAGTTCCGTAAATCCGGAATGTCGACCGAAGGCCTGCAAATCAAAAAAGGACAAAAGACATTTTTCTGGTCGGGTAAATATCATATCGATATGAATACCCGGGATACACTTGATACCCAGCTCAATGTGCTTTTGGATTTTGATCCAGTGATCCCGGATTCTTACCAGGACTGTGAATTCCTGATGCTCAGCAACCTGATGCCGCAGCTTCAGAAAAAAGTGATCGAGCGTATTCACAAACGTCCGCGTCTGATCGTGATGGACACCATGAATTTCTGGATGGAAACACAATGGGATGCTTTGATGGACACTATCAAGCTGGTGGATGTTCTTACTGTAAATGATTCAGAAGCACGACAACTCACCAATGAACATTCACTTGTAAAAGCGGCACAAAAAATCCTTGCGATGGGACCAAAATATCTCATCATTAAAAAAGGAGAGCACGGTGCTTTGTTGTTTAATAAAGAGCAAGTCTTTTTCGCGCCTGCATTACCACTCGAAGATGTATTCGATCCGACAGGAGCAGGCGATACTTTCGCCGGTGGTTTCATCGGTCACATCGCGCAAACCCGCGACATCAGTTTTGAAAATATGAAGCGTGGAATTATTTACGGTTCAGCGATGGCTTCATTCTGTGTCGAAAAATTTGGTCTCGAGCGTTTGGTAGATTTAAAACATCCTGAGATCGAAGAAAGAGTTCAACAGTTTATTGACCTTGTGCAATTCGATATTGAACTGGTGTAAATAATTTTTCGCGCAAAGGCGCAAAGAGCGCAAAGAAAATCTTTGCGCTCTTTGCGCCTTTGCGCGAAATAAAAAATCACTTCTTCGTTGCCAGTTCCAAATTCCCTGCGACTTCTTCCCAATTCACAAGGTTCCACCATGCACCAACGTAATCGGCGCGTTTGTTTTGGTATTTGAGATAGTAGGCATGTTCCCACACATCTATTCCCATCAATGGAGTTCCTTTGAAATCGCTTACATCCATGAGTGGATTATCCTGATTCGGAGTTGAACCGACAGCCAGTTTTCCATTCGCATCAAGAGTGAGCCAGGCCCAGCCGGAACCAAAACGCTTCATTGCTGCTTCGTTGAATTTGGTTTTGAATTCATCAAAAGTTCCAAAAGAAGCGGTGATCGCTTCAGAGATTTTTCCTGTCGGTGCACCACCGCCACCCGGTTTCATAATTTTCCAGAAGAAGGAATGGTTCCAGTGTCCACCTGCATTATTCCGGATTGGTGTTGAATATTTTGAAGCTTTAGTAACAAGTTCTTCGAGGGAAGCATGAATATCTCCTTCACTCATCGCTTTGTTGAGATTGGTGATATAAGCCTGGTGATGTTTATCGTGATGAATCTCCATTGTCATTTTGTCGATATGCGGCTCAAGCGCATCGTAGGCATAGGGTAGTGGAGGAAGCGTAAACTCGGCATGCCCGGCTTGTCCGGGAATACCGGCTGCTTTTAGGATTGAAGATGAAAAAAACTGCGCGCCTAATCCGGCGAGCGCAAGGAAAGAAGACTTTCTTAGAAAATCACGACGGGAATTGTTTGAATCCTTCATGGCTTTGGGTTTTAAGTACATCAAAGTTCCTCATTAATTATTGAAAATGTTCGATTTTTTGCATTTTAACACGTTTTACCGGCATTCTTCATTATTCACCCAGAATTGTTAGATCTTCATCAAAATCAGCCTTTAAGAATGGTATTCTTGTTTAAATTTGCTTAGTCGAATAAACTCCCGAATTCTCCTCTCCTAATCCTCGTAACCAAAACTCTAACCTTCTACAAATGAACCATCTTTTCGCCAGGGCCATCAACGGCTTGTGCTGCTTTTTGCTGCTTTCCGTTGTCAATGTTCGCGCCCAGGTTGTGATCAATGAAATTTCCGCGTCCAATTTTTCCACCATAGCGAATAGCGATGGTGAATACGATGACTGGATCGAATTATACAATGACGGATCATCGTCAGTTAACCTTCAGGGTTATGGATTGTCGGATGACAGTCTGGATCGATTCAAATTTGTTTTCCCAAATTATACACTGAATGCCGGAAGACGTTTGCTGGTCTTTGCTTCCAGTATGAACATTGCAACACTTGCCGATCATTGGGAAACAGCAGTTACAGCATCTACAACATGGAGATATTTTGTCGGGACATCTCAACCGGATACCAACTGGAGAAATTTATCATTCAATGATGGCTCCTGGTCAACCGGACAAGGCGGAATTGGATACGGCGATGTTGGTCTTGGAAAAACGATCTCTACAAGCGCACGCTCTGTGATGATGCGTAAAACATTTTTCGTTTCGGATACATCTGATATCCTCAAAGCGATTTTGTACATGGATTATGATGACGGATTTGTTGCTTACCTCAATGGTGTAGAGATTGCAAGAGCAAATCTCGGATCTACCGGTGATCGTCCGACCTACGATGTATTTGCAGGAATTTCTCACGATGCGCATTTACCTTCAGGCAATGATCCGGATTCCTTTTATGTCGATAATCAATTGCTGAAAAGCGCGATGGTGCAGGGAATAAATGTTCTTGCTGTTGAAGCGCACAATTACACTTCGACTTCCAATGATTTGAATTCAACACCCTTCCTCATTTTTGGAATGGCAACACCCGGAAGTACTTTTGGTTCCAATCCTTCCTGGTTCAATTCACCCAACAACGAATACTTCAATGCGAACTTTAAACTGAGCAGCTCCGGCGAATCGGTTTATTTAACACGTCCGGACAGCAGCACAGAAGATAGTAAATCGTACACCACCATGAGTGTGGATAATTCTATCGGCAGATCAAGCGATGGTAGTTCTACCTGGTGCGTTTTTTCAAACCCTACTCCCGGAACCAGCAATGGTGCATCGAATTGTTACACCGGTTATGCGAATCCACCGGTATTTTCAGTCGCGCCAGGATTCTATACCAACTCTCAATGGCTGACCCTTACCAATACAACGCCCGGTGGCGTCATTCGTTATTCTACTAACGGAAATGATCCGACGACCTCTTCACCAACTTATTCTTCCCCGATTTTATTGAACAGTACAAAAACTGTCCGTGCAAAAGTTTTTGCCAGCGGGTATTTGCCAAGTGCAACCGTATCGAATACTTATTTTTATCGTGAAGACATAGACCTTCCGATTTTTACGATCACCACTGATTCATTGAATCTCTGGGATTACAATACAGGGATCTATGTAAAAGGTCCGAATGCCGACGCAAACTATCCATACAAAAACGCGAACTTCTGGCAAGACTGGAGAAAGCCCGCAGCGATTGAATATTACGATAAAAATAAAATTCGTCAGTTTCATTCCAATGGGGAAATTGGCATTTACGGAAACTACTCCCGTGCGAAACCACAGAAAAGTTTTGAAATCAATCTGAGTGATCGCTTTGGAGAAGGGAATATTAATTTCCCATTGATTCCGGACAAGGGTTTCATCGACAAAACCGATAATATCGTTTTACGAAATTCAGGTACCGACTGGAACGTAGTTCATTTCCGCGATGCCTATATGGAACGCGTGATGAAAAACACACATTCCGGTTACATCGCAACAGAACCTGCAGTAATGTTCCTGAATGGAGATTTCTGGGGTGTTTATACTATTCATGAAAATCATGACCATCACTGGATCGATCACAACTATGGTTTAACTCAGGGTGATTATGATTACCTGAAGGAAGATGGAAGTACCATGACGGTGAAGAATGGAAGCAGTGCTGACTTTTTCAGTATGTACAATTATGCTACAACTGCGAATCCCAATACCCAACAGTTTTACAATGATATGAGTGGTTATCTCAATCTTGAGAATTTTGCAGATTACCTCATAGCGGAAACATATTACAACAACGGCGACTGGATCGGAGATTGGACCAACAATATCAAAATGTGGCGTTCATCAAAAGTTGATGGCAAATGGCACTACCTGATGTATGATCTCGATTTTGGATGTGGTTATTCCGGAAGTGTCAACGACAACCGTCTGAATATCGCATTGAATCCGCAGGCATTCAGCTATACCTCGAATTTAATGAATGCGATGTTGGATAATCCAACCTTTAGAAGTTATTTCATCAACCGTTACGCGGATCTGATCAATACAATTTTCAAGTACTCTGAGATGTCAGCAGTGGAACATCAGTTCGAGGATTCTATGTCTCATGATATGCAGGATCACCTTGCTTTGTGGGGCGGAACCATGAACGATTGGCAGAACAATATTGATGACATGATGAATTTCGTGAGCCGCAGACCTGCGATTGCCCGTGATCAGATCGAAAGCGAATTCAATATGAATAACCAGGTGAATATCACACTGAATGTTTCACCTTCCGGAGCCGGTCGAATTCAGATCAGTACAATTATTCCTGAAACGTTGCCATGGACAGGTGTTTACTTTCATGGAAATCCGGTGACTTTGACTGCCATTCCAAATCCGGGCTACACGTTTGATCATTTTACAATTAATAGCAGTAACAACAACAACCAAACTTTTACGCAGAATTTTTCAAATAACAACAATACTGTTACGGCTCATTTTACAGGCTCTTCAACAACTCCGCATATTACAATAAGCGAGTTCAACTATAATGCAAGTCCGGCAAATGATGATGGCGACTGGCTAGAGTTGCACAATTACGGATCACAGGATATCGATCTCACCGGTTGGTATATTCGTGATGAAAATGATTTCCATAAATACTCATTCCCTCTGGGAACTGTATTACCGGCGAATGGTTACCTCGTTGTAGCGGAGGACATGACGAAATTTACAGATCAGCATCCTTCTGTTTTCAATGTTATCGGTCCACTTGGATTCAATTTTGGAAACGGTGGTGATCAGGTTAGACTGTTCGATTACCAGGATAATTTATATTTATCTTTCTACTATCAGGATCTTGCTCCATGGCCGGTTGAAGCTGACGGAAGTGGTTATACTTGTGAATTGCTGAGTCAGACCGGAGATTTAAATGACGGAGCCAACTGGTTCCCGGGTTGCGCGGGAGGTTCGCCCGGCCGCGAATACAGCAGTATTCTCGGTGTTCCAGTCACCCTTACAGGTAGCACAACTTTTTGTACAGGAAACAGTATTACTTTAAATGCCACCGCAATATCCGGTTACAGTTATCAGTGGCAACGTAATCATGTAAATATTCCGGGTGCTACCAGCCCGACTCTTGTTGCAACACAAGGAGGGACTTATGCAGTAAATGTCAGCTATCAGGGCTGTTCTTCTCTTTCCGATTCAACTGTTGTGACTGTTGTGAGTCAGGGTCCTGATCCTGTGGTAACAGAAGCGAACCGATGTGGCCCTGGATCATTGATGCTCACGGCTACATCAACAGATACGATTTACTGGTTTGACTCGCCCGGAGGAAATATCATTTTCATCGGCGATACACTTTATACAAATTATCTAACGTCTTCCGTTACGTATTATGCGCAGACAAGTTTGTCATGCCCAAGCAATCAGATTCCGGCGGAAGCCAGAATTCTTGAATTGACAGAATTGCCGGTGACACAAAATGTTTCACGTTGCGGAACCGGATCTGTCACACTTACAGCGACAGACACAGCAGAAATTCATTGGTATACTCAGGCTGTTGGTGGAGCGTTGATTGGTACCGGATCATCTGTAATCGTTTCCTTCGTTCCAACGGATACTTCATTTTTTGTTGAAGCAGGAAATATTTGCCCTAGTCAGCGTGTTGAAGTACAAGTGAACATCCATTCTTCTAATCCCCCTGTTCTTGGTAGCGCTTCACGTTGTGGTAATGGCCCGTTGGCATTAACTGCATCTTCACCAGATCCTGTTTATTGGTATGATGCAATGATCGGAGGAAATTTATTGGATTCAGGATATACATTTATTACACCTGCACTTACTGCTACCACACGCTTCTATGCTGAAGCGAATGGCGGGTGCGCGAGTCCGCGCGTGTTTGTCGATGCTCTGGTGAATCCTATTCCACCGGATCCTACAGTAGCCGATTCCGGAACCTGTGGACCAGGAACTGTTGATTTATATGCAACTTCAACCGAACAAATCTTCTGGTACGATGCTCCAAGCGGAGGAAATCAGGTTGGTTCCGGTTCTTTGTTCACAACCCCATTTATCTTTTCATCCGCTACCTATTATGTGGAAGCAGGATACATTTGTCGCAGCAACAGAGTACCCGTCAACGCCTTGGTATATTCAGCACCTTCGGTCAATCTTGGACCGGATAGCGTGACTGTGCTGAGTGGAAATACAATTACCCTTGATGCGGGCGCAGGGTTCAGCAGTTATTTGTGGTCCAATGGTGAAACGACACAAACCATTACAGTAGGTACAACAAATACTTATAGTGTTGTTGCTACTGATGCACATGGATGTACTGCCACAGATAGTACAGTGGTAACCATCACTATCGGAATTGACCATCCGGACGCTGTTGTAGCCTGGTTGGTTTATCCGAATCCTGCACACGATAAATTGAATTTGCTGTTTGAAGCAATCCACGGAGAACTCTGTAAAGTGACTCTGACAGACCTTCAGGGTCGCGCAACGAAACAGATTTCTGCTCCACTTGTGACCGGCCAAAATAAAATGCAAATTGACCTGAATGATTGTGCCAAAGGATTTTATTTGTTGCACATTGACGCTGGCTCATTTACAAAAACGGTGAAGGTTGTCGTCGAATAAAGACAATACTTGAAATTTAACCTCCGGAGCAGATTGTTTCGGAGGTTTTTTTATGTCCATATTTAAGAATTTTCTTTCATGGGCATGTTTTTTGTGGAATTTGTTTAGGAACTTCATCACCGGAATACTATCCCTGTTTTCGGATCGGAAAAATTTCCAGAACATTTATATCGCGATGAAATCAAAAACTCTTCTACCATTCCTTTTCGGCTTTTTTCTCATTTTAATTATCAGCTGGACAAAAGCCACGCAGCAAAAACAAAAACAAGTGAAGCCACCTAAACCATCAGGTTCTTATGAATATTTCTGGAGCAAAGTGGATTCTTTCGAGCAGAAAGGGCTCAACCGCTCAGCACTGGATCAGGTACTGAAGATTTACGACAAAGCAAAACAGGAACAAAATTCGGCTCAATTGGTGAAAGCTGTGATCCATCGCCTGAAGTTCCAGTCTTATGTCGAAGAAAACCAGATGCTGGAATTAACCGAAGGGCTGAAAACAGATTTGAAAAACGCGAATTATCCTGAAAGGCCATTGTTACATTCCATGCTTGCCGAAGTTTACTGGCAATATTATCAGCACAATCGTTATCGTATTCTCAACAGGACAGAAACGGTAAATTACAAAGAGACGGATATAGAAACCTGGAGCGCTCCTCAGTTCGTTCGCGCGGTTTTAAATGAATATGCATTTTCAATGCGTGATGCCGATCAGGCGAAAAAAACACAGATAAACATTTTTGATCTTGTTTTAGAAAAAGGGAATAACGAAGGGAGAAAATTTCGCCCTTCCCTTTATGATTTCCTCGCTCATCGCGCACTCGCTTTTTATACGAATGAAGAATCCGGACTCACACGACCGGCAGATCATTTTGAGCTTAACAGCGCATTTTATCTAAACAATGCTGATATGTTTTTGAATTTTATGCTTACCAGCAAAGACACTTCAGATTTTAAATACAAAGCAATCGTTCTATTCCAGGAACTTATCGCTTTTCATCATGATGATGTGCATCCGGGAGCATTCATTGATGTGGATTTGATGAGACTGAAATTTGTTCACGACAATATGTCTATTCCTACGAAAGACTCATTGTATGGAGTGGCACTTCAGAAAATTGCGGATCAATAC
>CAYMMN010000032.1:0-16326 GCA_964391495.1 uncultured Flavobacteriales bacterium
AAGATCTTCAATGAGCGGCTCAAACGCTCGCGTCTTGTCTTTATGCCGATCGTGAATCCCGCCGGCATCGTCAATCACACCCTGTTGCAATACAGATATCTCCTTCACATTTCAGACAATAACCTACAGCTTCCCTCCACCATTCGCTTTGGTTGTAGAATGTACAACGATTCTCACACAGTATATTTCCGGCAAGAGTCGCTGTTTTTCGCAAGAGGGGAGAGGCGATAGATTGTACCGACTGAAGCAGTCCAGGAAAATATTTAAGAATGATTTCGTAGTTCTTCAAATCATCAAGTCGTGTCAATGATCCGATTTTTATTTTATTTCCGGACCGTAACACCTGATTCAATTCACTGATTCCGGTGAGGTCTATGAGGCAATCAGCTTCAACATTGGATTGAAATTTATTTACAAGTAAATCTGTCCCTCCTGCAAGAAATCGAAATGAATTTTTGTGCTCTTGTGCTATTTGGATTGCTTCTGCAACCGATGAAGGTTTTTTATATAATTTCTCTCCAGTCATCTCTCGGCAATTTCTATTAGTTTGCTTTTGCTTTCTTTCATCAATTGTAAAACGTCCTCAGATTTTATCGGCAATTTTGTAATTCGTATACCGACAGCATCATAAATAGCGTTTGCAATGGCCGGAATTACCGGGTGCAATGCGCCTTCACCACATTCCTTCGCGCCAAAGGGTCCTTCCGGGTCTATAGTCTCAATTATATTCGTATGAATATCAGGTGTATCTAATGTAGTGGGTATTTTGTAATCCAGAAAATTGTTGTTCACAATAAGACCTTTATAGTAAATCATCTCTTCACTTATCGCTTGCCCGATACCCATATGCCATGAACCTTCCAGTTGTCCTTCGACCGCAAGCGGATTGATTGCTTTCCCGCAGTCGTGAGCTCCCCAGACATTGAGAATCTTAACATGACCGGTATTCACATCTACCTTCACTTCAGCGGTGCATGCTCCAAAGGAATACGAGGGGCTGAGTCCGGCTCCGGAACCTTTGAAATTACCGCCAAGTTTTGGAGAAATATATTTTCCACTTACACTGACAGCTCCTCTTTTCGCGGTTAATTGTTCAATGGCATCCATCCAGCTCAAGTCAACGGACTTATCATTGCTGAAAATTCTTCCTTCAGCAAAATTCAATTCTTCGATGGAAATTCCTGATTTTATTGAGATTGTTTTCGCGATTTCTTTTCTGAGATTTTCAGCGGCATCTTTCGCAGCATTTCCCGCCATGAATGTGACCCTGCTGGAATAACTTCCAAGATCTACCGGTGTCAGTAAGGTATCTGCAGCGAGTACAAAAATTTTATCCATACCAATCCCAAGAGTTTCGGCAACGATCATTGCAAGCATGGTATCGCTGCCCTGCCCGATGTCACTCGCTCCTGAAGTAATTAATACACGGCCATCAAAATCAACTTTCAAGTGCACTACTGATTGTGGCAATTCATTCCAGATGATTGGTAAAGCACTACCACTTATAAAAAATCCGCAACCGGTACCGATACCATGCCCGTATTCAAGTTTGCCGTGTTTATTTTTCCAATCGGATTGATCGGTAACTTTTTGCAAAGACTCACGGCTACCGTTTGATGTTATCCTGTATTCTCCGACGGTCATTGAGTCTGAATCCAGGAAATTTTTCATTCGCAGTTCTACCGGATCTATATTGATTTTATGCGCGAGGTCATCAATAAGACTTTCCACCGCGAATCTGGAATTTACAGCACCATGGCCACGCATGGCTCCTGATTGTGGTTTGTTGGTGTATACTCTGAATGTCCGGAAACCGAAATTATTAAGTTTGTATGGTGCCTGTAACAGTACTCCGTTATAATAAGAAGTGACAACACCAAAACTACCATAAGCGCCACCATCAATAGCGATATCCGCATCAAGGGCTTTTAGAATGCCATTTTTGTTTGCGCCTAGTTTTATTGTCATCAGTGACGGATGTCTTCCATGATTGGTGATAAATACTTCTTCCCTGGTTAATTTTACGCGTACCGGCTTTCCGGTTTGACGTGCGATGTGCGAGATGATTATTTCATGGGGAAAAGGATCGCTTTTCCCGCCAAATCCTCCACCGACATATGGTTTAATTACCCTCACCTTATTCAAAGGAATATTCAATACACTGGAAAGGGCCCGATGTAAGTAGTGAGGAACCTGTGTCGCTGTAGTGATCGTTAATCCATTTTCATCCCAGAATGCGATCGCTGCATGAGGCTCTGTAAAAGCATGCGTCACCGCTTCAAATTGGAAAGTCATCGAACTCGTGACTTCCGATTCACTTAGTCCCTGTTGCTGATCACCAAAACGCAACTCAGCTTTTTTATGAATGTTATTATTGAACTTGGTATGATCATGAATCTTTTCATGATCGCCTATGTCATGAATAGAATCATCAATTGTTAGAAATTCTTTTAGCGGCTGGTATCGTACATGAATCATTCTGCAGGCTTCCATTGCGATTTCTTCACTATCGGCGGCGACTGCAGCGACAATTTCCCCGATGTAGCGAACTTTATCAATTGCCATTGCAGTTTCATCATGAGAAATCGGAAGAACACCGAATTTACCCGGCAATTCATGACCGGTTGCGATATAACGAACCCCCGGAATTCGTGTAGCATCAAGTGAGTCGATGCTCAGAATTTTTGCATGTGGAAAAATACTTCTGACAAATTTTACATGCAATGCGTTTTTTGTACGGATGTCATCGGTATAATCTGCGAGTCCTTTCGCTTTTTTTTCTGCTTCAATTGCCGGACGGCCTGTTCCAACAATGGGTGCGGATGTTTGCGATGCAGGAGCTTCAACAACTTTACGGGATGTTTCATTTTCCAGAGCATATTCTGTAACAGCTTCAATGATTTTTTTGTATCCGGTACACCGGCAAACATTACCAGATAATCCTTCCTTCACTCGTGCTTTGTATTTTTCAGCATTCAGATGTAAATCCTTTTCAGAAGAAAGATTTTTGACCAGCCCAAGAGCGGTCAATACCATTCCGGGAGTACAGAAGCCACATTGAATAGCTCCTTTACTAACAAATTTACTTTGTAAATGATGCATCTCTCCATTGCCGGATACACCTTCGATAGTTGTGATCTTCGCGTTTTCAAAACGTAATGCCGGAGTGATGCAACTCAATACAGGTTCATCATTCACCAGTACTGTACATGCGCCACAACTTCCCTGAGAACAACCGATTTTAGTACCCGTCAATCCCGCTTTTTCACGGATGACGGTTGAAAGCATCTCATGTTCTCCTACAGAAACATCATATGATTTCCCATTAATGTCGAGATGTAAAACTCTCATGATCTGATTCACGGTTTTCAAAATGAAAACCATAGTGTATCAAAAATCTGCTTATTCTTTGGATTCAACTATGACCTTCATCATGAATAAAACTGTTTAATATGTAAATTTAAAAGCCGGAATTTGCTCCGATACTTTTTCCGCCATCAACATAAATGGTTTGTCCACTGATAAAGCCGGTTTCAGAATTCGCCAGAAAAGCCACGGCATTGGCAACGTCAGCAGGAGTTCCCATTGATTTTCCCGGTTGAGCGTCAATAAGTTTTTGAAGAACATTTTTCTCCAGCTTTTGAGTCATGGGTGTATCAATGAGCCCGGGAGCTACTGCATTTACTAGAATATTATATTTCCCTAATTCCAGTGCAAGTACCCGTGTAAGTGCTATTACTCCTGCTTTTGATGCGGAGTAATTACTTTGTCCCCTGTTTCCCAGCCAGGCGCGTGATGAAATATTGACAATCCGTCCAAACTTTTGCTCTTTCATGATTTTGGCTGCCTCACGGCACATCAGCCAAGTGCCTTTCAAATTTACTTCAATCACAGCATCAAATTCCTCGACACTCATATTCCATATTAGATTGTCCTTGATTACGCCTGCGTTATTTATGACAAGATCTATTTGATGATAATTTTTTATACAAGTGGAAAAAAGATCTTGTACCTCTTTTTCGATGCTGATATTAGTTTTATAAAAATGAACATTTTCTTCCGTGAATTCGAGAGATAATTTTTGAGCGCCATCCGGGTCAATGTCGATACCTATTACATAAAACTTTTCGCTGACCAATCTTTGAACAATTGATTTTCCGATTCCGTTAACCGCGCCACTTACTATTGCTATTTTTTTATTTTGCATCGGATGGTTATTGATAAAACTTTTTTTACGGTAATTTCAAATAAATAGAACGTAATTTAAATTATGGTTCTATTTTTTTTGAAAAATAGCGATTGTAATCTTCAGGTGTATTGATATTTATCAGGATTCCTGATTGTTTCACAGCGACTTCTGATTTTCCGAAATTGGAAAGTACATCTCTTAATGTTTGATCATAGTTCTTAATCTGCAGAATGTAATCTTTGATCTTATTTGAAATCAAAACAGGATGACCTCTTTTCCCTTCGAATGACGGAACGACATAATCGGCATCGGCACAATGTTTCATTAAATCCAGAAGAGTTGTACAGTCAATAAATGGGCTGTCCGCATTTTGGATATAGCAAAATCCTTCATTCTGTAAATTTTCGAGACCGCATTTTATTGAATAAATCCTACCCAGATCAGGCTGTGGATTTAAGCATACTGATATTTCTTTGAGCTGATAAATATGATCAGGCAATTTGATCTCTGGCTGTATTACCACTTGTATTTTTTGAATACCTGCTTCCTGGTATACACTTATTATATGTTCGATGAAAGTAGTACCGGACGAAAATGGTAAAAGAGCTTTTTGGTGATTTGGAAATCGTCCGGATTTCCCGCCGGAAAGTATCAAACATGCCGGCGAATATTTAGATATTATCTTTTCTGAGTTCATAAGAAAAATCCAAGCCCGGTCTTTAATTTACCTTATATGGATTGAATCTAAATTGCAAAATCGATGATTGGGTAAATAATTTATATGATAATAGTCATAAAATTAAATACGGGAACGTATCTGTTTTAGATAATACGAGTCATATGAGGCATTGATTTAAATCAGGAATATTGTATAACTAATAATTACGTAGATTTTATTTAGAAATAATGTAAAATATTAATCGCTATGAAATCAGCTGTAAATATCCTCGAAAGCAGGATTGAACAATGCAAAGAGTTAGCATTTGATTTACAATTTACAGCTGCGAAGCAATGGAAAAGGGAAGATTCAAACAGGTTGTTAGTCGGATATCTTCCAATATATATTCCCAGAGAAATTATTCATGCTTCAAATGCACTCCCGGTTGGTATTATGGGTGTTGGTGACCGGAAGCAGATCATAAAGGGAGATGCGTATTACCAAAGTTACATATGCCATTTACCAAGAGGTATTATTGAAATGGCTCTTGATGATAACCTCAATGAATTTGATGGATTTCTTTTTCCTGCAATATGTGATTGCGTTAGAAATCTTTCTGGAATGTTCAAGATTGTGAAGAAAGGGAAATTCACAAGATATTTTGATTATCCTCAAAATTTTGACAAATTAATTGGAGGCGTTTTTTATCGGGAGTTACTGGAAACAGTGATTGAAGATATGTACAATCTCAATGGGGTGAAAGCGACAAATGATCATCTGAATCATTCCATTGCTCTCTACAATACCAATCGTCAGTTAATCGAAAGGATTTATAATATTCGCCAGGATTATCCATGGCGAATTTCTGCTACAGACCTTTATCATGTGCTAAGAGCGGGATTAGTGATTCCAGTTGACCAACACAACGATATTCTTAAAGATGTTGTCGCTTCCATTGAACAGGAGCAGGGTGAACCAATGGATAATATCAAAGTTGTTATCTCGGGTTCTTTTTGTGAACAACCACCAATAGGATTGATTAAATCGATTGAAATGGCCGGTTGCTACATTGTGGATGACGATTTTATGCTTGGCTCAAGATGGATACAGGGAGATATCGATGCAACAACTGATCAACCTGTACAGGAACTCGTAACCGCGTTCTTGACAAAAAGTACATTCTCCTCTGCGATTTATGACGTGGATAATCCGAAAGGGCAACGCCTCGTAGAACTTGTCCGTCGTAGAAATGCTGATGGAGTAATTTTCTGTGCGGCCAGTTTCTGTGATCCTGCATTACTCGATCGTCCTGATTTACAAAAAGCGTGCGATGCAGCAGGCATTAACCATATTAATTTTCAATTCCACGAAAATACTGGTCAGTTCAAAGTGATCAAGGAACAAGCGGGTACATTCTCCGATTCCATAAAACTCTGGGTTTAATTCCCCGCAAAAATATTATTCTTCTTAACCACTAACCCAAAAACCATGGGAAATCCGCAGGAAGCATTGAAAGAAAAGAGCATGATCATCCAAAAAGAAATGCTCGGCAATCTTTTTACTGAATTGAGTACAGCTAAAGAGAAGGGAAAAAAGGTTGTTTACACATTTGTGCCCGGTAATCTGACAGAGCTGATTTTAGCACTGGATATGTTGCCTGTATACCCTGAAATCAATGCGCTTCAATCCGGGATGCGTAAAAAGTCAGGATCATACATTAAGGATGCTGAGAAACTTGGTTTTAGTGAAGATGTTTGCACATATGTAAAATGTGATATTGGGATGATGCTTAGTGGAAACATCGGACCAACAGGAGAAAAGTTACCGGATCCTGACATGTTACTACTCAGTTACACAGGCTGTTTCACGTTTATGAAATGGTTTGAGAATCTTGAGCGTTTATATCCCGGTGTTGAAATTGCAATGCTTCACACTCCATATCAGGAAGACGGGAAAATAACACAGGATCAGGTGGATTATATGGTGAAACAATTAAAGGAAGATGTAATTCCCAAACTTGAAAAGGTGGCAGGAAAAAAACTGGATTACAACAGGCTAAGCGGTATGCTGGAAAAATCTGCGGAAGCTGAAGAGTATTGGTCAAAAGTTCTGCAATCCGCTAAAAACAGACCTTCTCCGATTGATTCCTATTTCGCTGGTGTTTACTACATGGGACCATTGTTTTCCGCATTCCGTGGAACTCAGGAAGCTGTGGAATATTACAAGGAATTATACAATGAAGTAAACGAACGTCTTAATCTTGGTTTACATCCGATCAATCCGGAGGGAGAATTGAAGGAAGAAAGATTCCGGCTGGTTGTTGAAGGTCCGCCGAACTGGACAAATTTCCGTGAGTTCTGGAAAATATTCTATGACATGGGAGCTGTAATTGTCGCTTCAACTTATACCAAGGTAGGCGGACTCTATGACCTTGGCTTTCGCCATGAGCCGGAAATGCCATTGGAAAGTCTTGCAAAATACTGCATGGGTTGTTATACCAACCTGAATCTCCCGCAACGAGTTGATCTCCTTGAATATTACATCAAGGAATACAAAGCCGACGGATTCCTGATCAATTCCATTAAGAGTTGTAATAGTTTCTCGGCCGGACAATTGCTCATCATGCGTGAGATCGAGCAACGATGTGGTGTACCGGTTGGTTTTATTGAAAGCGATCTGGTAGATCCCCGTTATTTCTCTTATGCGAATATTAAAAACAGACTCGAATCATATTTCCAGATGTTAGAACAGAGAAAAATAATCATGGCTCAGGAAGCGAATGCCTGAGATGGATATTCTGCATGTAGAGCTAACCAGTAAATCGATTAAATAATTATTCAATTTCCATCCGATAAGAAATGAAGAAATATTATCTCGGTGTTGATCTTGGTTCAACAACTTCCAAAGCGGTGATCATTAATGAAAATGATGAAATTATTGGTCGTGGTATTACAAATACCCGTGCAAATTACTCTGTAGCCGCTGATATTGCGCGCATGGAAGCTATTTACAATGCCCGTTTTTCAGTACTGAAGAAAAATCTTGAAAAAGAGATCGCGCTTCGGCCGGAATACAAAAAATATATTGACGACCTGGAAAATGTTTTTCAGTATGAAGAATTTAAAATTCGGCTGGATAAACTTGGAGAAGAATTACTGAAAACATGCCAGGTTTATTTTAAAGGTGAAATGCAGGAGCTTGTTTTGGAGAAACTCAGAACAATCCGTAAAACCATTAAACCAAAAATAAAAAATGAATACATCTATGGAAATCTGGGAGGGAAAAATCAGTTTTTTCGTGATGTGGTTTCTGAAAAATACAATGAAGAAGTAAATAAACTCGACAAATCCCTTTTTGAACCGATGATGACGGTTTGGGATAAGAGTATTACACCCGCGGAAAACGAGGTCGTGAATTTTGATTTCAAATCACTTATTCATCAGGCAATGGAAGTACTTCGTGACAAATACGAGAACCTGCCGGATGCTCCGGCTGATGTTCCTTTTGTCAATGACAATGCTTTTGATGCCGAGATGTATTTGCTGAAAGGTGATTTTAAAAATGTATCCGAATCACTTCGCGCGCATATCGATGAAGTAGCTGATCTCGAATTCAATATTGAAAACATGACAGGTACCGGTTACGGCCGTGCACTTTTGCCTTTTCCACAGGATTGCATTCGTTCAGAGATTCTGTGTCATGCTTTTGGTGCGCATGCAGTTTTTCCCAATACACGAACCGTGTTGGATATTGGTGGCCAGGATACCAAAGCGATTCAGGTAGACAAATATGGACTCGTTACAAGTTTTCAGATGAATGATCGCTGTGCCGCAGGTTGCGGACGTTACCTCGGTTACATAGCGGATGAAATGAGTATTTCACTGAACGAACTTGGTCCTATGGCCATGCAGGCTGAAAAGGAAGTGACCATCTGTTCAACTTGCACTGTGTTTGCCGGAGCGGAATTGAGAGAGCTCACAAATCTCGGTGAAAAACGAGCGGATATTCTTGGTGGTTTGCATAAAGCCATCATTATGCGTGCCATGTCATTGATCGCAAGATCCGGTGGGGTCTTTAATGAATTTACATTTACCGGAGGAGTCGCGCGTAATCCTGCTGTGATTAAATATCTGGGTCAACTTGTCCGTGAAAACTATGGTGAGGGTATTACTATTAATATTCACACGGATTCAATTTTCATGGGTGCTCTGGGAGGGGCAATGTTTGCAAGAAGAAATATTGGCACAGATCTGCCTTCTAAATCAAATACTGCTGAAGTTTCAGTCGGATAATCTATCAGATCATGGAAAATACTGTTCACACAATGGGCATTGATATCGGAAGTAATTTCATCAAACTGATATTGATGAATTATTCCGAAAACCCTTCTATTCTTGATAAGCAAACCGAAAAAATCCGGAAGCGCAATCCCACACAAGTTGCGGATGAAATGGTGCAGGCAATGCTGTCCAAACACAATTTGCGCTATGAGGATGTTGCTTATCTGGCATCAACCGGAGAAGGAGATCTTGTACGTAAGAAAAGAGGACATTTCTATGGAATGACTACGCATGCACGTGGAGCGAATTTTCTTTTTCCTGACGCGAGGACGGTTGTGGATCTGGGTGCATTGTATGTTCGGGCCATTCGAATCCGGGAAGACGCGCGTGTAGAAGATTATAAAATGACAGGACAATGCGCTTCCGGTTCAGGACAATTTCTTGAAAATATTTCACGTTACCTGGGCTTGTCAATTGAAGAAGTCGGAGATGTTTCATTGGAAGGTGAACAACCGGAAGTGAGTTCAGGAATTTGCGCGGTCCTTGCCGAGACGGATGTGATCAACATGGTCTCTCGTGGAATTACCACTCCGAACATTATCAAAGGAATTCATCTTTCTATTGGTTCACGAATTATAAAACTGTTGAGTTCATTGAAAGCTGAATCTCCAATTGTGTTAACGGGTGGGATGGCTTTAAATAAGGGAATGATTCAGGCGATTGATGAACTGTTAAAGGAAGGAAGTAAGAAATACATCATTCACGCTCATCCCGATTCAATTTATGCCGGTGCAATTGGCGCCGCTCTCTGGGGTGGTTACAGGGATAAAAAGCTCAAAGAAAAAACAGCAGTGGCAGTATAAAATACATTCCCATGAAAACGCTCAGGTCAGAAAATCAATTGGGCAAGATTCTCCCCAACATCGCAACATTGTTGGAACGTAATGTTAAATTATTCGGAGAACGCGTCGCGTTAAAAGAAAAACGCAATGGGATCTATGCAGAAATAACGTGGAATGAACTGTTTAAGAATGTCCTGAATATAGCGGCCAACCTCAGGAGATACGGTTTTAAAGAAGGTGAAAAAATGATTATCTATTCGCCCAACCGTCTTGAGATGCTGGAGATGGAGCTTGCGGTAATGGCTACCGGTGGCGTAAGCGTTCCGATTTTCGCCTATTTTTATAAGGATACAGCGGAATTACTGATTAATCATTCGGATGCTAAATTTCTATCCCTTGCCGGCGAATTACAATTGAGCAGATTGAGTAATAATATTCACGTTAGTCATATTTTTGTTTTTGATCAGGTTGAAACACAATTTTTCCAGAACCAACATTCTTTTTCGGATTTATTGGCTGAATCAGATGTTGATGCATCCATATTGAAACTTGACGCAGCACCGGACGATATCTGTTTGAATATGTATACATCCGGAACAATGGGTGTTCCCAAATGTGTACAATTGATGCATAAAAATATTTTGTCGCAGCAGGCAGGCTTATCGCTTGTATGGAATATAGATGACGATGACCGTTTTTTATCTTATCTGCCCTGGCATCATAGTTTCGGAGGAATTTTTGAACTGTTCACCGCTTTGTACAATGGTGCTACCATAGCACTTGAATCCGGGTATGGTAAGGATCCAAAAGAAATACTGGAAAACTGGAAATTGATTCAACCTACAGTTTTCTTCAGTGTACCGAAAGTTTATCAATCATTGGTGGAACTTACCAGACATGACAAATCAGCGGAAGAATTGTTCTTTCATACCCAGTTAAAATTTATTTTCACAGCTGCCGCAGCTTTGCCAAAAGCATTATCAGATGTTTTCGAGAGCCGGAATATTCCGGTAATGGAAGGGTGGGGCCTCACAGAAACCTCTCCCTGTTGTACACTCACGGACCCTAAATTAAAAAGAGAAGCCGGAGTGGTTGGAAATCCGTTGCCGGGGGTGGAACTTCGGCTTAGTGAAGATGGAGAGATTCAGGTGAAAGGTCCAAATGTGATGAAGTGTTATTACAAAAATGATGAGGCTAACAAAGGGATATTCACAGAGGATGGCTGGTTTTGTACAGGGGATATTGGAGAATTCACTCCTCACGGTCTTAAGCTCATCACCCGAAAAGACAGAATCTTCAAATTATCAAATGGTGAAAAAGTAGTTCCTTCAGATCTTGAAAAGCTGATTGAGATGAAATGTCATTACATCTCCTTCGCTATGGTTGTCGGAAGCGGACAGGAATATCCTGTTGCTATTTTATTTCCAAATAAAAAATTATTAGATCATCCCGACTACACACACACACCAGAAGGTGGATGTTTTTGTCCGCGAAATATGGAGGAACTGCGTAAATGTCTGCACAGTTGTTTACATGACGCCAATTGTGCCATCGGACAAAAATTCGCGCAGATTCGTGCGGCAATGATTATCGATGATGAACTTTCTCTCGAGAAAGGAACACTCACACCTTCGATGAAGGTCGCGCCCAGAAGCGTAGTCACAGCTTACAAATCACATCTTGAAAATCTCTACGGAGAGGACAATCCTGTAGAGGAAGAAATTTACATCATCCGACTGGATCAACTCAAGGATACGGTCGGACGCATATTCGCCACATGACATGTACGAGATCCGGATTACACAATTGCTGAAAAAGGTAATGGGCGATTATTTTCGCTCTCTCGAAAATACCGAGAAAAAAATAGCCTGGTGCACCAGTGTTGGACCTGCTGAATTGCTTCGTTCCTTTGGTTTCGAAGTATATTTCCCCGAAAACCACGGTGCCTTACTGGGAGCAACCCGTTCGGCAACAGACCTGATTCCTGAAGCAGGGAAAAAAGGTTTTTCAAATCATATATGTTCATACACTACAAGTGATATCGGTTCATTTCTTTCCGGACGTACACCTCTTCAAACCCACTATGGTTTGTCCGGAATTCCTAGACCTGACCTGATTGTTTACAATACAAACCAATGTCGTGAAGTAGAAGACTGGTTTACTTTTTATGCCGATTATTTTCAATGCCCGATTGTTGGAATTCACCCTCCACGTTACCTGGATGAAGTAAGTAAAGATGAAGTTGCTTTGGTTGTGAACCAGCATAAAAGTATCATTCCGGCTTGTGAGATAGCCTCTGGTAATAAATTTGATATTGATGCATTCAGATCCACTTTGCGGCTGAGCAGGGAGGCTACTGTTCTCTGGCAAAAAGTACTTCGCACCGCAAAAGCCTCACCGGCACCAATTAGTTTTTTTGACGGTACGATTCACATGGGTCCAATCGTTGTTTTGAGGGGAACCGAAACGGCAAGAAAATATTACGAAACTTTATTAACCGAACTGGAAGGAAATGTGCGGAATGGAGTCGGGATTTTGGAGAAGGAAAAGTGTCGTTTGTTCTGGGAAGGAATGCCGAATTGGGGAAAGAACAGGATGTTCTCAGATCTTTTTATTCAAAACAATGCAAGTGTGGTAGCCTCGACCTACTGCAACAGTTGGATATTCGATGATTTCGATGAAAGCGAACCATTTGAATCGTCCGCGTACGCATACACACAGATATTCATTAACCGCAGCGAAAAGGCGAAAATGAAAATGCTTACGGAATGGCTGGATGAATTTTCATGTGACGGGATCATTTACCATGATACCAAAACATGTTTCAATAATTCCAATGCAAAATTTGGTTTACCACAAAGATTGAAGGAACAAACAGAAATTCCGTATCTGGTGATTGAAGGTGATCTGTGTGATCTGCGTTTCTTCTCAGAAGGGCAGAGTATTACGAAAATAGAAACCTTCGTTGAGCAACTTGAATCAATGAAAATTAAAATCTGACTGCAAATGGCTGAACAACACATTGCACTGGGAGAACGAGTTGCCGTCATCGGTCTGGGACCGGTTGGGTTGATCCTCGCCATGCATCTGAAAGAAGCAGGATGCTCTGTAGCTGTCTGCGATAACGATAAGGTGAAGGTGAACATGATTCGCAAAGAAGGTATAAAGCTCGAAGGCGCGATTCAGAAACAGGCCTTCATGGATATCATTTATACTGATTTTCACGACATCCGTGAATTTAATCCTGCAATCATATTTGTTTGCATCAAAGGTTATTCTACACCGGCATTTGTGGAGCAGGTAATGAGTATGAATCTGGATTCTCAGTTGTTTGTCAGCGCACAAAATGGTATTGACGTAGAACAGATTTTCGCATCCGGAATTAGTGAGAGCAAAACCTTGCGCATGGTAATAAATTTCGCAGGAAATCTGATTTCTCCCAATGTTGTAAAGGTCACGTTTTTTAACCCGCCAAATTATATTGCTTCCCTTGATGATTCTAAAATAGAAACAGCAAGGCAAATCAGTACCTGGTTCAACAGCATTAATCTTACTACACAGGCGCTCACTTCATTTGAAATGCTCAAACAGATTTGGGAAAAAACAATTTTGAATTCATCCCTCAGCGCTTTGTGTGGAATCGGGAAACTGACGATCAAGGAAGCCATGAACATGCCGGATACAGTGGAGATCATTGAGCAAGTTATTGAAGAAGCTGTTGAAGTAGCGGAAGCTGAAAAGATCAAATTTGAGGACGAGTTTATACGGAAATGCCTTCGTTATTTAAAAAAGGCAGGTGATCACTTTCCTTCCCTTGCAGTTGATTTGATCAACAACCGTCCTACTGAAATAGATTTCATGAATGGAAAAATCGTTGAGTACGGTCGAAAACATTATATCCGTACCCCGATAAATCTGGCATTTACAAATATGGTCAAAGCCATGACCATACGGAGTTCAAGCTCCTTTATGAAGACTCTGGATCCCTCCATTATTGGAAAGAAATTTATCGGCGCTAAGAAATCAAAAGTAGAAAATGGCGTCATCATCAAAGGAGATAAATCCGGTAATGGTGAGTATTTCCTTGGCGTTGATCTTGGATCATCGTATACAAAATTTATTGTCATTGATAGTAACTCCGGGATTGCATTTAAGCTCGCATTAAAAACACTGAATAGGGATAAGATTGGTGTGAGACATGTTCTGAATGCGATTCGATCAGAATTTGAAATTAAAGCATGTTGTGCAACAGGGTATGGCAGGAAGAGTTTTCCGGATGCTGATTTTGTAAAAACAGAAATTAATTGCGCAGCTGAAGGCGTTACATTTTTCTCGAAAGGGGAGAAGAACATCATTGATATCGGTGGGGAGGATATAAAAGTCATTCATACGGATATTGCGAATCATGTTGAGAATTTTTATTTGAATGATAAATGTGCAGCGGGAACCGGTTCATTTATTACGGAAATATCTGAACGTTCGGAAATTAATATCAGCGAAATGAGTCTTCTTGCGGCCCGGAGCAATAACAAAACTGAACTCAATAGTTTTTGCACGGTCTTCGCCAAAACGGAAATCATGAAATGGCTGATTGAAGGAATGAGTGTTGAAGACATTTCTAAAGGGGTCTATCTTTCAATCGCCAATCGTGTGGCAAAACTGCGTATAAAACCCGGTGCACCTGTAATCCTGATTGGTGGAGTAGTGGCTTTTCATCCTTACCTGATGGATATCCTGGAAAAGAAACTCAACGAAAAAGTAGAGACGGTTGAACATTCTCAGTTTATGACTGCTCTTGGCGCTGCAATCTATGCGAAACAAAATGCTGAGGTGTTGGAGAATGATAAAGTGACGGAACATAAAATACTTTGATTGTGAAAGCCTTTCATGACAAGAAAAGAGGAATAGGAATTATTTACGATGATATTTATCTCGTGAACGGCGCTCGTACCGCTTTTGGAAAATACTGCGGTTCCCTGGCATGGATCTCTCCGACAGACCTCGGCATTTTTGCAGGACGTGCAGCATTACAGAAATCAGGACTTCATCCCGGCGATATTGATCAGGTTATAATCGCGAACATAGGCCAAAGTTCCACTGACGCTTACTTTTTGCCCCGCCATATTTCACTTTTCACGGGAATTCCAGTCGAAATTCCCAGCCTTATGGTTCAACGTATCTGTGGTTCAGGATTTGAAACCATCATTACTGGTGCGGAACAAATAACTCTTGGAAAAGCTAATGCAGTGCTGTGTTGCGGTACTGAAAATATGTCTCTTGCTCCAACAGTAAGTTTCGGTAACCGCATGGGTTACCTTTTGGGTCGGCCGGTATTCAAAGATATGCTCTGGGAGGCACTGGATGATACCGCAGCTGGTTATCCAATGGGATATACTGCTGAAAATGTAGCTCAGAAGTACAAGATTTCAAGACAGGATGTAGATACATTCGCGAAATTGTCTTCCGACAGAGCGATCGCTGCACGTGATCGTGGGTTTTTTAAAGATGAAATTTCTCCTGTTGTATCTGTAAAATTTGAAGTAGAAGGATTGAAAACAAAAAAAGTTTCATTACCAAAAGGAGTAACATCTGTTGATCAGGATGAACATGTCCGTTCCACTTCTCTGGATGCTCTGTCCAAATTACCACCGGTATTTTCTGAAGTTGGTGTTTTGACTGCTGGTAATTCGAGTGGAATGGTCGATGGTGCTGCAGCTGTAACTGTTGCAACAAAGAATACAATCAATGCATCCGGCCTTTCTCCGATTTCAAAAATTATTGCGTCTGCAAGCTGTGGTGTGGATCCTAAAGAAATGGGTTTAGGTCCGGTGCCTGCTATCCGGCTTTTGCTGGAAATGACCGGATTGAAAATGACTGATATCGGCCTGATAGAAATCAATGAAGCTTTTTCCGCACAGTTCATCGGCTGTGAAAGAGAGCTCAATCTCGACAGAAATATTTGTAATGTGAACGGAGGAGCCATCGCTATCGGGCATCCCCTTGCTGCAACAGGAGCTCGTTTGTCTTTGACAATTTCCCGTGAAATGAACTATCGTAGAGTGAAGTACGGAATCGCTTCCGCATGTATAGGGGGTGGACAGGGTACTGCTATATTATTTGAAAATTGTAATCTGTAATATATGTCTGAGCAGAAATTATATCAATGGAAAATGACCGAGTTGAGCAAAGAGTTCAGCTTGTCTGAAAATTCCTTACCAGAATTAGGAGAGGGAGAAGCTCTTGTTAAAATTGCAGGATGTGGAGTCTGTCATACAGATCTTAGTTTCTGGCATCACGGTGTACAAACCAAGCATTCCCTGCCACTTACGCTTGGGCATGAAATCAGTGGCGTTGTGG
>CAYMMN010000033.1:0-15940 GCA_964391495.1 uncultured Flavobacteriales bacterium
AGCCTCCGCCGGGAACATTTTCAATCGCGTATGACCAGTCGGCGCCGGGAGTTCCATAACGTTTGCTCCAGATAATATTTCCTGTACTGTCAAATTTCGTTACATAGTGATCAAAATTGGTACCACCGCTCACATTGAATGTTCCGCCAACTGCGATAAATCCGTCGTCAGTTTTTGCTCCTTTGTAAAAATAATTAGAGATCGTAGTGCTGCTGACGTTCGTCCAGAACTGATCGCCACCCGCATTGATTTTCATTGCCAATGCTGATTTTAAAACAGAACCATAACTCCAGGTATTACCAAGAATTACAAATTGTTCATTGCCGAGATCCACAAGTGATTGCGCTTCATCATAATCACTGCCGCCATATACTTTTGACCACATGATAAATCCTGCATCATCAACCTGCATTGCAAGGATGTCAGAATATACAGTGTCAAGTGGTGAACTGTAGGTTGTCCCTACCAGTAGGAATGTACCATCTGAAAGCTGACGTGCATCACTAATGAAGTCGTCTTTGTATCCATCAATTTTTGATGACCACACTAGATCACCATTTGCGTTAAGACGAAACAGAGTTACATCAGTACTGTCGAGCATGTTGGGTCCGGTACCTCCGGCAAGCAGAAATCCACCGTCAAAGGTGTGTACCACAACCTGTGCATCATCGAGATTTACATCGCCGTATAAAGTTTGAAATTTAACCTGTGCATTTCCGGTAAGCGCAATCAGAAACAAATAGGAGAGGAGTAGATATTTTTTCATGAAAATTATTTTATTACCAAAGATAATTGAAATTTGATCTTAAGAAAAAGGGGACAATAAAGTCCCCTTTTGAATGTTTTTTATGCTAATTGACTAATACTCGTCTTCATTGAAGAAGAAGTCGTCCTTGGTTGGATAGTCAGGCCAGATTTCTTCAATGCTTTCGTAGGCTTCACCTTCATCTTCCAGTTCCTGGAGGTTTTCTATTACTTCAAGAGGAGCTCCGGAACGAATCGCGTAATCGATCAACTCATCTTTCGTTGCCGGCCATGGAGCATCTTCAAGGTGCTGTGCAAGTTCGAGGGTCCAATACATTTTTTATTGATTAGAAGGATGTTGATCCTTTTTAAGGGTTGCAAAAATAGAAAAATAATAATCACTTGTATCGGGTTTCTCATTTTTCCGGATTTGTTGGAAAGGCTTGCCAGACAAGGATTTGCAAATAAAAATCGGAGATATGATCACTTTCCCGGAATCCAGGGTGTTTCTTTTGAACCTGTTTCGGCACTAAGTTTCCTGGATAAGACAAAAAGGTAGTCCGATAAACGATTCAGATATTTTAAAATAAGTGGGGAAACATGATCCGTCTCCGCCAAATACACTACACATCTTTCGGCTCGACGACAAACAGTTCGGGCAAGATGGCAGTAGGAAACTATCTGGTTTCCTCCGGGTAAAACAAAGTGTCTCATTTCCGGTAATGTGCTTTCCATCTCATCCATGGCGTTTTCAAGAAGAAGAACATCCTCTTCTAATAGCTCTGGCAATTTCATTCGGGATGTTTCAGGATCCGCGGCAAGTTGAGAGCCGATGATAAAGAGACGGTCCTGTATAGTGAGCAGCAAGGTGATATGTCCGGAAGCAATCGCTTGATCACGTAAAAGTCCAATCCAGCTGTTCAATTCATCAACGGTTCCATAAGCATCAATCCTCTTATGATTTTTGGAAACTCTCGTTCCTCCAATTAAAGAAGTCTTGCCTTCATCACCTTTTTTTGTGTAAATCTTCATGTGTTTGGTTGACTGGTCATGCAAATCATGCAGGTGCTCCGGTTCTGACAACTTTCGGATTGGGTTGATCGGATTCAATGAGTCCGTCTTTGATTCGAATTATCCTGTAAGCATGACGGGCAATGTCTTCTTCGTGAGTAACTACGATGATGGTATTTCCTTTTTGATGAATTTCTTCAAACAATGCCATGATTTCTTCCGATGTTTTGGAATCAAGGTTCCCTGTTGGTTCATCGGCCAGAATAATAGAGGGCTTGTTTACAAGCGCACGCGCGACAGCAACACGCTGTCTTTGTCCGCCGGAGAGTTCATTAGGCTTGTGTTTGACACGATCACCCAGTCCGACATCCTGCAATGCAGCCATCGCCCGGTTAACCCTTTCATCTTTTCGGATCCCTGCATATACAAGAGGCAATGCTACATTGTCCAATGCAGAACTTCTCGGGATAAGATTGAATGTCTGGAAAATGAAACCAATTTCTTTGTTACGGATTTCGGCGAGTTCATTATCGGCCATTGAATTTACCTGTTTGCTGTTGAGAATATACTCTCCGCTGCTTGGGGTATCCAGGCAACCAATGATATTCATGAGCGTTGATTTGCCGGAACCGGAGGGTCCCATCAATGCGACATATTCGCCTTTTTGTATTGATAGCGTAATGGAACGTAAAGCGTTTACTTCCTCTGTACCGATTACATAACGACGGGAAATATTTCTGAGTTCAAGCAATGCCATAAACAGGAATTCTTTGGGCAAATGTAAACGTTAAAATGTTATCAAAACGTTAGAGAAGGAATTAGAATTTCAGAACAAAATGTTGTCTCGGAATGCCACTTCTGAAAAAGATCAGGCCCAATTGGAATAAGTCAATGCTCAGTGTAACCCTTGGATGAGCTTTAATGGTGTCCCAGGCTGCTTCCATTTCCCTGCTCCAGTGTATATCGTCAAAGATAAAAATCGTATCATTTCCTGCATGATGGAGAGCCTCGTTGAAGTAAGAGATTGTGGCGTCTCGTTTGTGATTGCCATCAAAGAAGACCATTCCGGCTTCTCCGATATTTTCCAATACATTGGAAAGATTCAGACTAAAATCTCCGGTAACTACACGGATATTTTCCATTTGAAAGAAATCGAAATGTTCCCTTGCCTTCTTAGCCGTTTCAGGACAACCTTCCATCGTGATAACCTGAGTATTCCTGTAAGGAGAGGCCAGGTAGAGTGTGGTAATTCCCAATGAAGTTCCCAGTTCCAGAATGTTCCTTGGATGGAAATGATTCACCAGCCGGAACAACAATTGACTGCAGCGTGCAGACTTCAGAAATGTGCCCGCGATGTATTTAACTTTGAGAGATCTTTTTTGATTTCGTTCTCCACCGGTACCCAAATCTGTAACATTCAGAATGGATTCATCCAGTAACAGTCGGGCTCTTAAAGCTTCGATTTTATCGTACACATAAAAGGGTGTTTCATCCCTGATAACATCGTTTAATAAATCGAAAACAAATGGGGAATGAACATCATGGGCTGTTCCACCCATGAGTTTATATTTCAGGAAATGTGTCGCAGAAAAAAATTTATCCACCCTGCGAAGATAAAAGAAAGGCATTTTGTTCCCAGCCAGTTCCCAGCTGATTTGTAATTTTTTATAAACGTATTGTTGTCCTGAATTTATCCCGCTTAGATTTTAATGAACCATTGAATTTCAATGTGCTGGACTGAAGACGCGGTGCTTTGGCCTAATCTTGGTTTTTTCCTGTTTTTTATGCTGCGATTTATGGAAATCCACCCTTGAATTTTATTCAAAAAAAAGGTCTCCCGGCTTAAATCATTTTCATAAAGATCAATTATTGCTATTTTTGTGAATTCATTATCTTCTTTATGAGCTCGATTGCAGAAATTCATGCCCGTCAGATTCTGGATTCCAGGGGAAATCCAACGATAGAAGTAGATGTAATAACAGAAAATGGCGCTTTTGGACGAGCGGCCGTCCCTTCGGGGGCATCTACCGGTGTCCATGAAGCGGTTGAACTCAGGGATGGTGATAAGCAAAAATACCTTGGCAAAGGCGTGTTGAGAGCTGTTTACAATGTGAACAAAGCCATCAACGAAGAGCTCAAAGGTTTCCCTGTTTCTGATCAACGCCTGATTGATATGGCAATGATCAAACTCGATGGAACGGAAAATAAGTCCAATCTGGGTGCCAACGCGATTCTGGGAGTTTCCCTTGCCTGCGCGAAAGCTGCAGCGATGGAAAGCAATCAGCCACTTTACCGTTACATCGGTGGAGTAGATGCCAATGTGTTGCCTGTTCCGATGATGAATATCCTGAATGGAGGTTCTCATGCCGATAACAGTATCGACTTTCAGGAATTTATGATCATGCCAATTGGCGCGGCTACTTTCAGCGACGCATTGCGTATGGGAACAGAGGTGTTTCACCACCTTAAAGCAGTATTGAAGAAAAAAGGACTTTCTACCAATGTTGGTGATGAAGGTGGCTTCGCTCCGAATATTAAATCGAATGAAGAAGCGATTCAGTCGGTTCTTGATGCGATTGGTGAAGCAGGATACACTGCAGGTAAAGATATTTACATCGCAATGGATGCCGCCGCATCAGAATTTTTTGATGAGAAGGCAGGAAAATACATATTTAAAAAATCTTCCGGCGACCAACTGAGTCCGGAACAAATGGCTCAGTACTGGGCCAACTGGATTGAAAAATATCCGATTGTTTCTATTGAAGACGGACTTGCTGAAGATGATTGGGATGGCTGGAAAAAACTGACGGATCTTGCCGGGAAAAAAATTCAGCTGGTAGGTGATGATTTGTTTGTGACCAATGTAAAACGTCTGAATGAAGGAATTGTAAAAGGAGTTGCAAATTCGATCCTGGTAAAGGTGAATCAGATCGGTACTTTGTCTGAAACCATTGATGCGGTTAACCTTGCTCATCGCAACAGTTATTCATCCGTGATGAGTCACCGTTCAGGTGAAACTGAAGACAGTACAATCGCTGATCTTGCTGTTGCCCTGAAGACAGGACAAATTAAAACAGGTTCCGCTTCCCGTTCCGACAGAATGGCTAAATACAATCAATTGCTCAGGATTGAAGAAGGACTTGGTGAAACTGCACATTTCGCTGGGAAGGATTTTAAATTTGTAAAGCGTTAATTAAAACATTAACCCGAATAATTTCGTTTGATGGATCAGGATACGTTGGATAAACTGGCTACTGGTGAGTATTCAATTTCACCACGCAGTGGCCGTTTAAGAAAAAAGATCAGGCTGAAGAAGAAATCACCTTTTTTCTCGAAAAGGAGAATGAAAAAGTGGGGCCGTTTAGCCTTGTGGATATTCCTGATCGCCGCATTTATTGTCAGTCTCGTCATCGTTGTTCCTGAACTCAACATTACCTCAGTGAACAAACAGGAAAATATAGAAAAGTCCAAGAAAATTTACACGCCGCCGCGTTAATCTGAAATTCGATTACATTCATCCTCCTTATTTTTTAATACAATCTCCCTTGAAAACCGATAAGATAAAAGACAAATTCGCGAAAATAGCTCTGCCAATGGCGGCTGAGCTTAAAGATTTCATTAAAGAAAACGGAAACCAGGTCATCGGTTCTTACACGATAGAACAGGTGTATTCAGGAATGAAGGGAATGATCGGTATGGTAACGGAGACAAGCAAACTGGATCCGGAAGAAGGAATCCGTTTCCGTGGCTACAGTATTCCTGAACTGCGCGAAAAACTCCCAAAGGCTACGGGCGACAGTGAGCCTTTGCCGGAAGGAATCTTCTATCTCATGCTCATGGGTGAATTGCCTACAGAGGATGATGTACTCCAGGTGAGCAATATCTGGGCACGCAGAAGCAATGTTCCGAAATTTGTTTTCGACATGCTAGACAGTTTGCCTTTGAATCTGCACCCGATGACACAGTTCAGCATGGCCATCATGGCTTTGCAAAAAGAATCTGTGTTCGCCGCCGCGTATCGTAAAGGATTAAACAAAAAAGAATACTGGGATCCGATGTACGAAGACGTGATGAATCTTATCGCCCGTCTTCCACGAATCGCAGCATATATCTATCGACGTACTTATAAAAACAATGTGCACATCGAGCCGGATCCAAAACTTGATTGGGGTGGAAATTTCGCGCACATGTTGGGTTATGATGATTACGATATGAAACGCCTCATGCGTTTGTATCTCACCATTCACGTTGACCACGAAGGAGGAAACGTTTCTGCGCACACTACACATCTTGTTGGCTCGGCACTGAGTGATGCTTATCTCTCATTCGCTGCGGGGATGAATGGTCTGGCAGGTCCATTGCATGGTCTGGCTAACCAGGAAGTGATTCGCTGGATCCTGGATCTCCGTAATTATTACGATGGAGCAGTTCCAACCAAAGAACAAATCCAGGATTATGTAATGAAGACCATGGAAGACGGAAAAGTTGTTCCGGGTTATGGTCATGCTGTATTGCGTAAAACCGATCCTCGTTTTATCGCGCAAATGGAATTCGCGAAGAAATACATTCCGGAAGATGTGAATTGCAGAATTGTACACCAGGTGTACGAAGTTGTACCGCCGATTCTGGGTAATATTAAAAAGATCAAAAATCCATGGCCAAATGTGGATGCACACAGCGGTGCATTGCTGATGCATTACGGTATGGATGAATATGATTTCTACACCGTGCTCTTCGGCGTTAGCCGTGCATTAGGTGTTTTGGCATCCTTGCTCTGGGATCGTGCACTTGGACATCCGATTGAACGACCGGGTTCAGTAACCACAGAGTGGATGAAGAACCAGGCTGCGAAAACTACAGTATAATTTTCATTTTCTTTTTTCTTATTCATTTAGTCCATTCTGTTTTATAATGGCCAAAGAACGTATTCGCTGTCCGTGGTGTCTTTCCTCTGAGCTCATGATGGAATATCATGATTCCGAATGGGGAGTTCCTGTGCATGATGATCAAAAGCATTTTGAATTTATTTTGCTCGATACTTTTCAGGCCGGACTGAGCTGGAGTACCATCCTGAATAAAAGAGAAAATTTCAGAAAAGCTTTTGACAATTTTGATTATGTCAAAATCGCGAAGTATAAGGAACCTAAAATTCAGAAGCTCTTGAATGATGCAGGTATCATTCGAAATAAGCTCAAAGTTTACGGCACCGTCAATAACGCTCAACGTTTTCTTGAAATCCAAAAAGAGTTTGGAACTTTTGATAAATACATCTGGCAGTTCACCGGCAACAAAGTACTCGATCACAAATACAAGACGCACAAAAACATCAAGCCTTCCACAAAAGAATCCGACAACATGAGTGCTGATCTGTACAAGCGCGGTTTTAAATTCGTCGGTTCAACCATTTGCTATGCCTACATGCAGGCCGCCGGAATGGTCAATGATCATTTGGTGGATTGCTGGAAGTATAGAGGTTGAGGTTCGAAGATCTGGATAATGGTTGTTGAGTTATTAGGTTATTAAGTTATTGAGTTAGCTTTCGTCCCTCGTCCCTCAAATCCCCATTTCAAACAACACCGATTTAAATTCGCTCAGCATCATGGCTGTCGCGCCCCAGACGGTTTCGTCTTCAAAATAAAAAACAGGGGTGTGAATGGTGTGGCCGGAACTTAGTTTGATTTCTTTTTCGCCCAGACTGCTTTCGTCCATCAGTTTATCCAGATCGAGTTCTATGATTTTGGATACTTCGTTTTTATCGGGAACAAAAAGCGGACGATAGGGTATCGTTCCGATGTAAGGATGAACAAGAAAATTACTTGGTGGAATATACAGTTCAGTGAGCTTGCCGATGATGGTGATGTCTTTTTGTGCGGCGCCGATTTCTTCTTCGGTTTCTCGGAGAGCGGTTGCTTGTAAATCAAGATCCGGAGATTCGTATTTGCCTCCCGGAAGCCCGATCTGACGACTGTGAACGCCATCGTAATCGGAGCGGAGGATGAGCGGAAATTTTATGGTGCCTTCGTCTTCAAACAATAAAATCAAAACACTTCCCCAACGGGCATCTTCCGGAATTTTGTAACGGGAAAGATTGAGTCTTCTTTCCGCGTGAGCCATTTTCAGCTGTGCTTCCCGTCCCGGAAGGGGAAGGGCCAATCGATGTTTAAGACTTTTGCTGAAAATTTCCAGCATAACTGAGAGCAGAATTAATTTGTTACCGGCATTTTCGCCGAGCTTCCGTTTCCGGCCGGGATAACGACACGTTTACGTTCTCCGATTTGTTGACGCCACATCGCGTAATACAAGCCTTTTGATTCGAGTAAATCATTGTGTGAACCGGACTCAATTATTTGTCCTTTCTCCAAAACAAAGATTTTATCGGCATGCATGATGGTGCTCAAACGGTGAGCAATCATAATCGTGATGTGTTCTTTACGTAATGAAAGAGCGCGGATCGTATCTGTAATTTCTTCTTCGGTGATGGAGTCCAGCGCGGAGGTGGCTTCATCGAATACCATCAGGTTCGGTTGACGCAACAAAGCACGGGCTACACTCAGCCTTTGTTTTTCACCACCCGAAACCTTTACACCACCTTCACCAATCACGGAATCCAGACCTTTCTCTGCTCTGGCCATCAGGTTCTGACAGGCTGCTTTCATCAGTACATCCATGCATTGCTCGTCGGTGGCATTTGGATTTACAAAGAGGAGGTTCTCGCGAATAGTTCCGCTGAAGAGCTGTGTATCCTGTGTAACAAAACCAATTTGTTCACGAAGTTCATCTTTGTTAATCTGATCACCTGGAATTCCGTTGTAAAGAATTTTTCCTTGTTCAGGGATATACAATCCAACAAGCAACTTGACCAGTGTTGTCTTGCCGGCTCCACTAGGCCCTACAAAGGCAACAGTTTCTCCACGACGAACCTGGAAGGAAATGTTCTCAACAGCATTGTGAGCACTGCTCTGATGTCGGAAAGAAACATTGTCAAATCGAAAATCTTCGATAGTTCCAATATTGGTTGGATTGATGGGTCGTGGTTCAACCGGAGTATCCAGAATCGTTTGGAAGTTCGCCAGTGAAGCCTGTGCTTCACGGTAAATGGCAATGACATTACCAAGTTCCTGCAAAGGCCCGAAAATAAAAAAGCTGAAAAAGGTAAGTGTAAGAAGTTTCCCCGGAGTAATTACATCCTTAAACACCAGATAATACAAGAGGAATAAGAAAGCGGTGCGGAGGAAATTAACCGTTGTTCCCTGTACAAAACTCAAACTACGGATATAACGGACTTTCTTCAATTCCAGCTTCAGGATTTTTCCGGTGATGGAATTCAATCGACCGACTTCCTGATTGGCAAGTCCGAGACTTTTTACCAGTTCGATATTTCGTAAAGATTCAGTTGTTGATCCGGCAAGTGAAGTGGTTTCACCAAGAATTACTTTTGATATTTTTTTAATGTTTTTACTGAGCAGACTGCTGACAATTCCAAGCAAAGGAACGGTGACAAGAAACACAGGAGCAACCAGCCAGTGAACGGTAAATGCATACCAGATAACGAAAATCAATCCAACCAGCGTTTGAAAAACGACACTGATAAAGGCTGTAATAAATTTCTCTGAATCGGTTCTTACTTTCTGGAGTTTCCCAAGAGTTTCACCGCTGCGCTGATCTTCAAAAACCTGGTAAGGAAGTTCAAGTGAGTGGCGGATTCCGTCGGTATACATTTGTGCGCCGGAGCGTTGAACCACGACATTCACGAAATAATCCTGAAAATTCTTAGCGATACGGCTGACCATTGCTACTCCCATTGAGGCCAGCAGCAGCAGCATAATGTCATGAGCAAAATTCTTGTTTGGATCATTGCGGTAGTCTGAAATATGGACACCAAAACGATCCATCATTTTTCCGGCTATGAGCGGGTCCATTAGCGAAAAACACTGATTCACAGCCGCCAGCAGGAGGGCCAGCAGTACATATTTCTTGTAATTGCGGAGGTAAGATAAAAGTAACTTCATGGGAGATAGAGGGGGCCAAATGTACTTATTTATAGACGATTCTGGCGTGAATTTATTTCATTCTTTGATCAAATTAACGACGAATTACCAACCGGAATATTTTACCTGAGCAGGCCTAAAATCAGATAATGAGAATAAATATGTGAAAGGTTGCGTTTCCTATATAGGGCAGCGGATGCGGAATTAGAATGCTCAGGATGTTAATAAATAGCTTCTGCTTATCTTAAGGGTGAATTGAACTTCTATAATTTTGTATAAAACAATCAATTGCTGAAAAAATGATGAAAAAAGTAATTCTTGGATTGGCCTTTATGGCTGCGTACGGATTCTGTTCTGCTCAACATGTTGTAACCATGAAAAGTGGAGAGAAAATGAACGGTACAGTTCAGTCTCTGAACAATGGCTCAGTGGACTTTTTGTATAAAGGAAACAAGATGAAACTGAATGTTGAGGATATCTATTCTATCAATTTTTCGGAATCGGAAGCAGCAAAAGCGGCAACCGGAGCCGAGTCAAATTCTGCTGCCCCAAGAGAGATCGGAGAGAAGCAAATCACCGCAGGATCTTATCTTGTCCGTTACAAAGTTGCTGATCGTAAAATAGCCAAAGCACCACGCATTGATAATCTTACTCAGGACAAAGGAACTGTTGTGGTGGATATCAGTATTGATAAATACGGTCATGTGATCAAGGCTACTCCGGGAGCTCCCGGTTCCA
The DNA here is from genome assembly GCA_964391495.1 of uncultured Flavobacteriales bacterium. GTDB lineage: Bacteria > Bacteroidota > Bacteroidia > AKYH767-A > 2013-40CM-41-45 > JADKJP01. The sequence continues at coordinate 10,482 of CAYMMN010000033.1, forward strand.
GCACAAACAATGAATACCTTAAAACCAAAGCAAAGCAAGCAGCGGAAAGCGCACTCTTTGACAATGTGCCTACAGCACCTTTGGAACAAAAAGGCTATATGATTATCGTTTTCTGATTTTGAGGTAGCTTTAAAAAGAAAACATTCTCTTTTTCACAGAATTTTTTATTGCTTGAATCAGCGATACATTTTTTTGTATACTGTCTGCATGTCGAAAGATCGCATTACAGACAACCTGATTAAAGGTCGGGGTGCTCAACTCAATACGCGGAATAAATATCTGCGTCAGGAGCTTGTTACGGAACACATCGAAGGTCTCGATGAAGCGCTCGAACTTTCTCATACAACACAGTACTTTCTCGAGTATCCGAAAAAAATGATCAACCGGATCGACAGTCCGGATATTCCCTCTGATTTTTCAATGAATCCCTACCAGGGATGTGAGCATGGTTGTGTTTATTGTTATGCGAGAAACACACATCAGTATTGGGGTTATTCAGCAGGACTTGATTTTGAATCCAAGATTCTCGTAAAGCCGGAAGCTCCGACATTACTGGAAGCGGAATTGCGAAAGAAATCATGGAAGCCTTCGGTAATCATGCTTTCGGGAAATACAGATTGTTATCAACCCGCGGAACGTAAATGGAAACTTACCAGAAGAATGCTGGAAATTCTGTTGCGCTTCAGGAATCCCGTAAGCCTGATCACAAAAAATCAATTGATACTCCGTGATCTTGATTTACTGAAAGAACTTGCAGCATTAAGCCTTGTACATGTTGCGGTAAGTATTACTTCTCTTGATGAAGATTTGAGATTACAGCTCGAACCCAGAACTGCTACAGCTAAAAATCGTCTGAAGGTTATTGAAAATTTGAGTCAGCACAATATTCCTGTAACCGTCATGGTCGCTCCGATTATCCCGGGCCTGAACAGTCATGAAATTCCATCTATCATCGAAGCAGCAGCAGCAAGTGGTGCGCGGAATGCGGGAATGACCATCGTTCGTTTAAATGATTCCGTTGCTGAAATTTTCACCAACTGGATTCATAAAACTTATCCGGATCGTGCCGAAAAGGTACTCCACATGATCGCCGATTGTCATGGAGGTAAATTGAGTGACAGCCGTTTTGGAACACGTATGAAAGGCGAAGGGAAGATCGCGGAGAGTATCCGGCAATTGCTTCATCAGAGCGTAAACCGTTACATGGCAGATCGTGAAATTCCTCCTTATAACAAATCCCTTTTCAGAGTTCCATCGGCAGGCGGACAAATGGAATTGTTTATGGAAGAATAAAGATTGTGTTCAGAAAAACCGGTAAATTAATCTCTTGCAAATTCAGCAAGCGTATTCAGTTCTTCTTTCACATTGTTGATCCATTTTTTTTTGGCTGCTTCAATCAGTCCATGTTCTGTCTCTTCATCATAAAGATTCTGATTCACCTGATAAGCATTCCAGGATTCTTCAAAAAGAGCCTTGATCTGATTGTCGGAATTCAAAAGCGAAAGTGGAGTTTCTGAAATTTTCTTCCGGAGTTTTCTGACAAACAATTCACAAATGTCAAAATGCAATTGTTCGTGAGTTAAGAGTGGTGCTTCCTTTTTATCCGGATGAACCCAGGATTCTTTTTTCGCGAAACAGGCGAAGATGCTGATCTGTAAAATCATGGTTTGATCCCTGAAGGTTGGTACTCCTTTGTAATCAAACAAGCAATGACTTTGCGCGCTGAATGGTGAGGACTTGTCAGGTGCTGATTTGAAATCATTCCAATTTAATCTGTATTCTGAAGTCCAGCGAATCGTATCTTTTTTTGATTCCTTTTCAGAAGCATCCATGCGAACAAATTCCACGGCTATATTTTTACATAATGGTATTTGTGTCGGGTTTTGGTTCACCCATTCATTAAAACTTTGGAATAGACTTTTAAATGTCTGACGCAGGATAGTTTCTGGCATTGATTTCGGAAAACCTCTGGCCTGCATTTGTGGAGTTCCGCTTGTTTGATAAAGATCAACTTCCTGTCCATCAAGAATTCTATAAAAATGAATTTTAAAGTCGAGGCTCAGAGTGTGTTTGAGCGCGGTTCCGGGATCTTTAAATTTAAAGTCATCAATAGCGAGCCAGATTGGAATTTTACTGGTGTCTGCTGGCATGCAATTCGTAATCCAGCTGAACAGACTTTTTTGTATGTCGTTTTCAAATACAACCTCAGCCGGATTCTTGCTGCCTTCCATCAAAATTTTTCCATTGCTTTTTGTGTCATGTCTTTTATCGTCCACACCACAGATGTAAAATGCTCCGGGTCGGATACCCCAATCTTCCGGTTTTAAAGATAAAATATAGCTGTGCTCCTGCGAAAAAGTGAATAAGGGGCAGAGAATTAACAGAACAATCAGATATCTTTTCAACATTGGCATTGATGAGCAGGATTTTGACCCGAAAGATAAGAATCCGCCGGGATACAGGGTGTAATTGATAGGGGATTTGCTTAAAAAAAATCGTAAATTTACCTCATTCTTACAAGGATTATGCAAATCGTTTTTCTCATCACCGGAATTGTTATTGGGGTCATCCTTATGTGGTTTTATTCAAAGAATAAAGGCCGCGAGGATCAGGAGGCATTGAATCTCCGGATCAGTGAATTGGATAAAGAGCGCTCTGTTCTTGCCGACAGGGTAGAGCAGACTCTTTTGCAAACTGAAAATGCGCGCAAACAGAATGAAAAAGAGAGACAGGAATTTGTTCAACTGAATGCCCTCCTTGCACAACAGGAGACAACGAATAAAAATCTTCAGGAAAAATTAATGTTACAAAAGGAGGAGTTGGAAAATTTGCAGCAACGTTTTACAAAGGAATTTGAAAACCTCGCCAATAAGATTCTGGATGAAAAGAGCCAGAAGTTTACTGAGCAAAATAAAACCCAGCTCGATATCATTTTAAATCCTTTAAAAGATAAAATCAAAGACTTCGAACAAAAAGTTGATAATGCTTACAAAGCGGAATCGGCGGAAAGAAATTCATTGAAAGGTGAAATAAAAAGTCTGGTTGAATTAAATAAACAGATTAGTGAAGAAGCAAACAACCTTGTAAAGGCCTTGAAAGGTGATACTAAAAAACAAGGCAATTGGGGCGAACTTATTCTTGAGAAAATCCTGGAACGATCAGGATTGATCAAAGATGAAGAGTATAAAATGCAGGTGAGCACTCAGAATGAGATTGGCAACAGAATTCAACCGGATGCTGTCATCTATCTTCCCGACAGCAAACACATCATCGTTGATTCAAAAGTTTCATTGGTAGCTTATGAATCCATGGTTAATGCGCCGGATGATGAAACACGCGAACAGTCTTTACGCGAACATGTACTGAGTGTCAGAAGTCATATTAAAGGTCTTAGTGAAAAAAGTTATCAAAGCTCCGCTGATTTTACATCACCTGATTTTGTGCTTTTATTTATGCCTATTGAATCTTCTTTTGGAATGGCTGTACAAGCGGATAATGAATTGTTCAACTTTGCATGGGACAGAAAAATTGTCATCGTGAGTCCTTCTACTTTACTTGCGACCTTGCGAACCATATCTTCTATCTGGAAACAGGAAAGACAAACTCGTAACGCGATGGAAATTGCCCGTCAAGGCGGAGCTCTTTATGATAAGTTCAAAAATTTCGTTGACGATCTTATCGAAGTTGGTAAAAAGATGGATGGCGCGAAAACAAGTTATTCGGAAGCCATGAATAAATTATCTACCGGTAACGGAAATATTGTAAAGCGGATCGAAGAACTCCGGAAACTGGGAGCGAAAGCAACAAAGGAACTTCCTCCCTCATTGGTTGAACGCGCTGAGGAAAATATACAGTCCTGATATGTTCCGGAACTATTTTTATTTTTTACTCTTTTTTTTGCTTACCGGATGCTTTGGTACCCGTGAACTAAGCAATGAAAACCTGAGTTCCGTTTACAGAAACTCTGAGCAGGTTTTTCATCCGGAAATAAGTGTTTATCATGCTTCAGATACAATTTCCAGTATCTCAATAAATCTCCTGCCTTCCGAGTTTTTGTTTGTTCGCCAGCCTGATGATCAATTCAAGGCATCTCTCAGGATTCAGGCTCGTCTGATGGAATCATACGAATCTTCCATTGTTCTGGATACCCTCACACTTCAGTATTCCTTCGACATGATGGAGAAATCGGGACCGCGCCTGGTTGAATTTGATTTTAATGTGCATCAGAAAGGAAGCCATCTGCTTAATCTCATTTTTACGGATAATAATAAAAATTACAGTGAAGAGTTTTTTGTAAATTTTGATAATTCTGATTCTCTTGGAAGACAGTGTTTCAGGGTAACAGATCTTCGGAATAATCTAATCTTCAGGAATTATTTATTCCAGGCCGATACGGTTCGTCTGCATTGCAGGAATCCCGGAATTAATAAGCTTTGGTGTAGATATTATCACCGTGATTTTATTCTGGCGCCGCCACCATACAGCTTTGATGTCAGAGAGGAATTTAACTATCACGCTGATAGTTTGTTTATGGTGGATTTATCGGATACACTTGGTCTGAACTTTATAAAAGAGGGATTTTATCATTTTACTCCGGATACGAATTCATCGGTAGGTTTAACGCTCTTTCGTTTCAATGGAGGATTTCCTGATATCACCACAGCCATGCAGATGTATCAGGCGATGCGTTACTTAACAACAAAAAGAGAATTTGAAGATATTGGCAGTAAGCCCAATTTGAAAAGTGCAATGGATGCATTCTGGTTGGATCGCGGTGGTAATGCAGAAAGATCTCGTCAACTTATTAAAAAGTACTATACAAGGGTGAAAGAGGCGAATCGCTATTTTACTTCTTACACTGAAGGATGGCGAACCGACAGAGGGATGCTCTACATTATCTTTGGCAGCCCGAATACAATTTACCGGGGAGCTTTGAGTGAAAGCTGGATTTATGGTACTCCAAACAGCAATCTGTCTCTGAACTTCTTTTTTGTACGAGTCAATAATCCATTTACGGATAACGATTTCACATTGTCACGTTCTCCAACCTATGAAAGCAGTTGGTATCGTGCGGTGGAAGTATGGCGTCAGGGTCGGGCTTACAACAGCATGAATTAATCCCGGTGTACTATTAGCAGAAATATTATGAAGAATTTTTCATTCAAAGATAAAAGACCGAATGCTGATCGTGAAGACGATCAGATGATTTATGGTTTAAGACCGGTCATGGAAGCGATTAAAGCAGGGAAAGAAATCGACAGAATTTTTATTGGTCGGACTGCGAAAGGGGAGTTGATGCAGGAGTTAAAAAATCTGCTCCGTGAAGAAAATATTCCCTGGACAGAAGTGCCGGAAGATAAACTCAACCGCTTCACACGGAAGAATCATCAGGATGTTGTTTGTTTTATTTCCGCGATCTCTTATCACACACTTGGACAATTGTTGCCTTCTATCTTTGA
>CAYMMN010000034.1:0-15888 GCA_964391495.1 uncultured Flavobacteriales bacterium
AAAGCGAACTTCCTTCGAGATCTATATCAATACCATCAAAATTATATGTATTGAGAATGTCGAGCATTGTTGATACAAAAGTGTTTCGGTCGTTTGTATCTAATAGACTTACCGGGTCAGTAGCTCCACCAATACTGATCAAAACTTTTTTCCCCTGGTTTTGTAAAGTTTGCAAGTCATTAATGAAAACATTCTGTGTGGTACCTGACGGACTAAATTGCATAGATGCATGCGTTCCCGGAGCCGGTGTAGCGAAAGCGATTTCTATAACAGTATATCTTGAATCGATCTGTGGTAATTGCAGATATGGAGCATTCGCATCATTCCAATTGTGCCAATATCCTACCAGATCTGGTCCGGAACTTTGCGAACGAACTGTAATGCTGATAAAAATAAATGCTAGTAAAATCAGATTTTTCATTTTCTGGAATGCTATTAAGGACAATTTCCGGGTGAGAGAGAAGGAAAAATGATCGAAAAGGGGAAATTTCACCAGTTTTAGACTTTCCTATAAGGGTGTAATTTAGTGAATTATATGCTTGTTTTGACGTGAGAGATAGGATTCATCGATCCATACACCAAGACCCGGAGTTTCCGGAATGTGAATACTGCCATGATCTCCATATTTTATTCCTCCTTCAACAGGATCTTCCGCGAACATGAGTGGTGTATCGAAATCGATGAACTGAACAGACGGACTACTCAACGCGAGATGTGCGGAAGCGGTAAAACCAATTCTGGATTCGAGAAATCCACCCATCTGAACAGGTAAGTGTGCTTGCTCAGCAAGTGTCAGAATTTTTTTAGCTCTGAAAATTCCGGATGACTTCCCTAATTTTACATTCAGTGAATCGCATGCATTCATTTGAATGAGTCTTTCCGCGTCGTTTTCATCGCAGCAGGATTCGTCTGCCATAATTGGAATCGGACTTTTTTCGCGAAGTGATTTCAATTGCATGAATGCCCATCTTGGAATTGGCTCCTCGCAATGTTGAATATTCAGTGTTGAAATTTCATTCAGAATTTTAAAAGCGGAATCAAAGTTCCAACCCTGATTGGCATCGATCCTGAAAGGGATTTCCATTCCGACCGCTTCGCGCATGCGTCGGATTCTTTCGATATCCTTTTCTGCCGTATCGCCAAGTTTTATTTTGATGAATTTGAATCCTGCACTTTTTATTTTCACTGCATCGGCAACCATTTTTTCAACGGGAGCAAGACTCACAGTGTAATCTGTATACAATATTCTTGATTCTTTCGCACCAAGAAGTTTATACAAGGGTTGGTTGTGGAATTTTCCAAGAATATCATGAAGGGCAAGATCGAAAGCGCTTTTGATGCTGGTATTCGAATAAAATATTTTATTCATCAGCTTTATGCAATTCTCAATATCCAGAGGATCTGAATGGAGTAGTTGACCGGCTAATTCTTTCCCGACAATCATCGCCGTCTCCATCGTTTCGCCATGAATGGTGCGGAATGGACTGCATTCTCCAATGCCGGATATACCCTGATTCGTACGAATAATCACCACTACATTTTCAGCAAAATGCAGCGGCCCAAGAGAGATGATAAATGGTTCCCTGAGTTTAATGGGCGAACTGTAAAGTTCAATCTGTTCTATTCTGAGTGAAGAAGGCATTTGAAATTTTGCTCAAATCTGAAAATAAAAGTACTCAGGAGCTATGTTCAATTTCCTTCTTTTAAAAGAACTTTTCAGCCTATCGATATTGAAAAGCCAGATTCAGAAGGAGAGCTTCGAAAAAAAACATCTAGAACTTTAACCTCAGAGATGCACTGATTACAAATCTCACATCATTTGAATGAAATCAATCTCAAAGCTTCTCTGGCACTTAAAGGTTTTAAAGGATGGCTGCTGACAAATTTCACAACAGTTTTCGCATCAGTTTTACTATACTGTCTTAGTGCCCAACCAATGGCTTTTTGGTGAAAAAATTCTTTTGAAGAAAGATGAGGGAGGATAGCCTGGAATAATAAATCGACATCTGTTTTCTTTCCGTATTTCATTTGAAATATAATCGCTGTTCTGTTCATCCACATGTTTGGATGTCTGGACCATTTGTCTGTCATTTTTAATTTATTCTCCGGCCATTTCGTAAAATAATGGCCAATAAGTAATGTCGCGATTGTATCTACTGAATCCCACCATGAATTGCTGAGCACCATTTCTTCAAACAATGAAAGAATATCTTTTGTCCACTCTTTTTTATTTCTGAAAAGTATTTCCATTGCCAGATAATGCAACTCGCGCTGAGGCTTTTTCCATAGCCATTTTACTGCTATGACCTGATTATCCATAGAGATATTTTTCAATTGAGATAAATAGGGTTTCAATAATTTATTTCTTTCTGGTTTTTTTAATCCATAACATTCAAATTTATTTTTTAAATACGATTTCATAGCAATTGAAACAGGTTCATTTCGGTTTGAATAATATACCTGATTGATTTCAGAAAGAATTTTTATCAAATCCTTATTATCATTATTGTTTCCTGACATATAAGATTGAATTATAATTTAATAAATTGAATTGAAGGGTTTTATTAATTAACATTTGATTTTGAAAAATGAGATGAAAATTGATGTAAAAATGTAGGGTTTATATAATTTCTAATATTCTCTTTCACTATTTATTGTTCATGTCTATTCTTGATATAGAAGTGTATCTTTGAGTTCTCTTATTTTATACCAAAAACTTTTATTATGGCAAAAAGAAAACCAGGTCGTCCAGCCGCTAAAAGAGGTCCCGGACGTCCACCCAAGCACAAAGGACCCGGCCGCCCTGCGAAGGCCAAAGGTCCAGGCCGTCCGCCGAAGAAGCGTGGACCCGGCCGCCCGCCTATCAGCCGTGGTCCCGGCCGTCCGGCAAAGAAACGTGGACCAGGCCGCCCGCCAAAGGCAGAATCGATTAAGCATTCAAAAGTTTCTCCGAATGATCTTGGAAAATTCATTGATTTGCAAAGTAAAATTCTTGATGTTCAAAAAGAAGTATTTAAACGTACCGGTAAATTTGACATCGGAATGCACAAGCAATTCACTGATAATTTTAACAGCATTGATCAGCTTATCGCCAATGTTGCCAAGTTTTTTGAAGCTTAAACAAGCAAATTAATTTCGGTATGAAAATGGGCAAGAGGAGAAATCCTTTTGCCCATTTTCTTTATGCATGATATACTCTGGAAGATTGAATTTTTCCTTCACGAATCTCCAATACTTCCGCGATCATCATGTCTTCTTCACCCTGAACTGTTCTCCGGTATTCCATGAAAATTCTTTGCTCATTCGCAGTGAGTGTTTTTACATCATACCGCAAAGAAGGTAAACGCTGAAATGCATCTGCCCACCATGCTTTCAGTGCCGATTGCCCTTCAATCCAACCTCCTGTTTCCGGTTTTCTTAATTTTAATTTAGGACTGAAATGTCTGGCATTTTCCGCGTACAAACTGATAAGCTCATCAAGCTGCTTCGTGTTGAAGCATTCAAACCAACGATTCGCGATTTCTTCGTGCGTCACAATAATTTTAATTTTAGTATTCAAAGGTACTGAAATGACATTGATTGAAACTTGGCCGGGACTGAAGATTTTCTTTCAATAAATTCTATTTTTACAGAAAGAGATATTAATTTCAATGGATTTAAGTTTCCGAAAATTCCGGAATAAAACCTGAGAACTTATCTGAACAAACTATTTTAATTAGCTTATAATAAGTCACTTATATAATTGTTTGTTTTTTTAATTGCTAACAGACAACGAAAGTAACCGTCTGCGCATTATACGATTGTTACCATGAAACATTTTTCATTTGCTTTTATAAAGGAATGTGAAGGAGGCGATAAGCGAGCTCAGAAAAAATTATTTGAGCAGCTTTATTCACCGATGTTTCGTGTTTGTCAACGTTATGTGTTCCATATTCCAGACGCGGAAGATTGCATGATGAATGGTTTTTTGAAAATGTATCAGAATCTATCATCCTTCCGCTTTGAAGGAGAACACAGCTTGTTCAGTTGGGTGAGAAAAATAATGGTGAATGAGTGTTTGATGTTCCTTCGGAAAAAGCACAATTTCATGTTATCTCTCGACGCGGAAGAGATGGATGTCTCCATCCCGAATGAAATGATGCTACAACTTGATACGGAAGACTTGTTCCGGAAAATCACAAGCCTGCCTGCCGGATACAGAACCGTTTTTAATCTGTATGAAGTAGAAGGGTATTCGCATCAGGAAATCGCGGTGATGCTTGGAATCAGCGAAAGTACCAGCAGGACACAACTGGCTAAAGCTAAATTCAGATTGAAAAAAATGATAGAAGAAAAGGAGGATTCACATGCAACATTTGGATAAAAATATGCTTCAGGAAAAACTGGACTCAATCGATCAGCTTCCTGCAGGCTACCAGCCTGATCTGAATTCTAAGTGGAATTTATTGGAGACTGCTCTGGATGGAACCACTGAAAAACAGCAGAAAAAATTTATTGTTCGTTGGAGTATCGCCGCTTCCATATTGCTGTTTATGGGTCTTGCTTATTATTTATCAGTTGAACAAAAAGTCCATCCGGAAGTTAAAAGTGAGATTTCCGAAATGGAGAAACCCGAAAAATCTACAACGGCGAAGGCACTTCTTTCAAATCCAGTTGTGAATTCATCTATTGCTCAGAATAAATCAAACATTCAGCTACAGAAGAAAATTCGGAAACAAAACCTAATGCCTCATGCTCCTTCAAATGCAGACATTGCTCCACAAGAAAATTTGATTGAGAATAAGGTCGCTGAACAGATGGAAATGCCTGATGCATCCTTAACTGTAATTACAGAGGAGAAGACTGTCCGGTCAAATATGAGGTATGTACAAATTGATTTCGGTTCTGAAGATCAGGGATTACAAGAAAACAGTATTTCTGTAAACAACAACCAGGGTTTACGCTTGCGTGTATTACCTCTTGAAATAAAACTTCCACAATCATTGAAGCAGTCATCATCTTCGTCCATGGGACTGCATACCAGATTCTAATCCAAAACCATATTTAATCCATGAAAATGAAATTGCTTCTTGCAACCGGGCTTTCTATTGCCCTAGCCTTAACAAAAAGTTACGCCGGTGATCCGGAAACCGAGTCAGGGAAAAATGATACACTGATCTTTTCTCCGATTACCGATAGCAAAGTTCTTATTATCGGGCCGGACATGTCACTCTTCGCCGACTATACGAAGCTGGATTCTGTCAAATCACTTTTTCTTTCCGATATGAAAAAGTCTCAGGAGCAAAACAGCTATCCAGCCGGTTCAAAAGTGACACATTATTTTGTTCACCCGAATGGTAAAAGACGGATCAAAGCTGAAAGCACTGATTTTCTTCAGCAGGGTATAAATGTAGAAGAAGAGAGAAAATCATTGTCTCTTGAGCTTTTTCCGTATAGCTACATCTTGCATGATCTGGAATCAGATATCTACTGCACAATTTATCTGAAAGAACCTTCACAACTTCCTTCTTTGGAAACCATCAGTTTTAATGATGCATTGCGGTCACTTTCCGCAGACAAAAAAGCGGCGCGTAAACACTACAGAATTGATCTTGAAAAGGAGGGAAGTGAATGGAAGCACAAATCCGAATTCGCATCGCATCAGGATTTCCTGGAACTCACACCTTCATTCGGATTAGGAATCATTGGCGGAGCCTGGAGCCCTGTACTTGGTGCGCATTTGTCACTAACTTTTAATAATAAGTACGGTCTCCCTAAGTATAAATTGAGCGGGTCCCTGAATGGATATCTTTTCGCGGATTATTTCAATAAGACTTTTTCGAATTTTTATCCGGTTCACAATTACCAACTCGGTTTCATGTTCAATTTTGCACCAGCGAAAACTTCCAAAGCGAATTGGTTTGGTCTGCAGGGTGGATATTTTCAGTCAAGAGAAAGTGGTAGTCTGAATGGCGCTTATAAAGTCGGTATCATGTGTGAAGGTTTCAGCGTGTTCAATTATTCTGTTGATCTGATTCGTGATAAACAAAAGAATAATCTCATGGGAATCACCTTGCGCTTTCCTTTCTGATTAATTCGAAATAATAATTCGTTTTGAACGACGAATTTCAGGAGTCTTGAGTTCAAGTAAATATTCTCCTGCAGGTAAATTGAGATCGCGGATGTATTGTGTCTGATGACCCGATGGCACCGCGATCTTTTTTGTATTCCAGACCAATTTCCCTTTCAAATCGAAGAGCGTGAAATCAACATCTGATTTTTTTGGAAGAAAATAATCAGCCTGGAAATGATCCTTACATGGATTTGGATAGGGTGAATACAATTGAGGAGTGGAAACAATTTCACTGTAATTCACATCAGGAACAGAAGCGATCACCGTTGAATCAACAATGACATTTTCATCACCCGGTAAATAATATGTGTAAGAGAAAAATACCAGCATCATCTCATCCGTTGTCGCTTCGCCAAGAAAAACAGCCTGTGGCGGGTTGTTCGGGTTATTGGGATTGTTGACGGTGTTGTCATAATCCGCGCTGGAATAGAGGATTGTTCCATTCGGAATTTTCAGCAGACGTGGAAAATGGTACATACCCTGCCAGTGAAAATCCCATTCCGGAATATCGATGAAAGGAATGGTATCGTTCGTTGGTGTTACGCCAAAACTCATGATGCTTTTCCCGATCAGGTGCATGTGCGGGCCAACTGCAAGAGCGGTAATGTCAAAATTTACCTGGTAATGGGCAGTGAATGTTCTGGTGGTATTTGCCGGAATGAACAAAGGGCCATTGTCCAATGCATAATGAGAAAGAGGAGCGTCAATGTATACTTCCCTCATAAAATTAGATGAAAGATTGAAACGAATTTGAGTGCTGTCCACCTGATTGCTGACTCCCCTTGGATAATGGATCTGTAAAATAATTTTTGAATTTGCCAGAAGACCGATTCCCATATTTGCAGGGAGAAATTCCGCTGTCTGTCCCGGAACCCATACGCCAATTAATCTTGACGAGCCGGAACCTGTTCCTCCAAAACTGGTATATCCCGGATCAGGATCCGCTGCATCCAGCTGATCGGGTACAGATGAAGTGTCGGAATAAATCAGCACGTGATGCACAATGGCACGGTTGCCCGGTATTGCTTCCAGTGCAGTTATGTATTTGTGTAGCGGAATCCCGGTTGGTAAAACAAAGCAACGGTATAAATCATCCGTAGGAGTGTTCACTGTATACGGTGGAATCTGTACAATGAGGTCCGGACTTGCCAACTCTGCGATACTACTAAAAACAGGTGGAGCTGGTTCAAGTGTGCTGTCACCACGGGGCGTTCCATTATTTACCCACGCGTTAATATCATTGATTTCCTGGGTCGACAAAACCCTCTGATGCGCAAAAGCGGAATATGCTGGATCCGGCGGCCAGGGCGGCATGATCCTGAGATTGATCGCGTCTGCGATATCAGAAGCATTGTCCACTGCATCTGTATAGCTCATCAGTTCGAATGGAGCAATTCCGTTGCTGTTGTGACAGCTGGAACATTTTGTATAAATGGTATTCGCTACTGATCCTGACCAGGTTTGTCCTTTGGATAGTAGTGGCAATAGAAGCAAAAGGAAGGTGATTTTTTTCATGGGGCTATTCGGGAAGAAGGTTAAATGTATTCAAAATAATTCAGCCAGCATACACCGGGCGCCTCCGCCACCATAATTTTCGATGGTGTGCAGGTCTGTATGAATAATTTTTGCGAATTTTTCAAGAATTTTTTTTTGTTGTGTTGTAAATGAGTCAAAAGAACGTGTCGACATCACCAACAGATGTTCTCCACTTGCATTTTGAAGCAACAAACAGTTTCCGCAAAAAGCATGCATTTGTTCCAGACTGATGACTATAATTTCTTTTCCGGTCGCTTCAAGTTTATTTCGCAGGAGATTTTTTTCTGCATCCTCCCGGATACTGTCCATGCAAACAATAGCGAATTTATCTCCAAGCGTCATCACTACATTGGTGTGGTAAACTATCGAATGATTTTGGTCTTCAGCCTCAAAAATCACAGGCTCGTAATTTATTTTTGCAGACCAATCTTTCAATAATTCTGTTGACGTCCTCTGTGATTTAGCTGCGTATACAATTCGGTTTTCCGAATCAATCACCATACTTCCTGTTCCTTCGAGGAATTGACCACCCTTTTCGTAGCCTGAATAATCGGTGAGTTCAGGATAGTTTATTTTCAGGTCATCAATAATATTCTTTCTTCGTTCCGATCTTCTGTTTAACGCTTTCATCGGATACAAAAACATTTTTCCTTCCGGATGAGTGGAAAACCAGTTGTTCGGAAAAATCGCGTCAGGGGTGAAGAGTTCGTCGGTCTGAGAATAAACTTTTACATCAACTCCATTCGAAACCAATAAATTTTTCAGTCTTGTAAATTCTTCCAGCGCTTCCGTTTCCGGATTTGAATTCGCATCAATCGCAGTCTGAAAAGAATTGTCGATACTGGTTTCCGGGTTGGAAATAAAATTCCGTGGGGAAATCATCAGCACTTTTTTTGCCGGATATTGAGAGGAAGCAATTGACATGATATCCGGAAAAATTAGTCCTTGAGCTTGATCAGTTTGTAAACATATTCCTGATCCTTTCCCTGTATTTTCAGAGTATACATTCCTGTCGGGAGATCATGCAAATCCAGCATTTGCTCGGATCTGTCCATACGTACAGGACCTGAAACTAACTGACCGGAAATATTGAACAGGCGTAATGTGATGGCACCCTGATTCATTTTCTTGGACTGAATTATCACAAAACCATTGAATGGGTTTGGATAGATTCCAAAAGTTGTTTGATTGATGTCTTCAATTCCTGAAACTTCTACATGTACAATTCCTGATTCAGATGAGCAGCCGTTGATATCAGTGATTGAAACATAGTAATCGCCGGTTTGTGTGGCAATGTAACTGCTTTGATTGGCTCCCGAGATCATTCCGCTTTGAACACTGTACCATTGATAGCTGTTTGCCGATGAACAATTCAATGTATCTCCATTCGCAGTAATAAGAGGTGCTGCAGGCGCACTAACAGTAATGTAGTTCACGATGGATCTGGTCTTGGTACATGTTCCATTGTTGACCGTAACTGTCACAGGATATATGCCGGCATTGGCATAACAAATATTTGTGGGGTTGGTCACTGATGAAGTATTGGGATTTCCGCCAGAGAAAAACCAGGAAATGGTTGAGATCGTTCCGGGAGTGAGGTTTGAGAAATCGGTGCATTCGCCTCCACAAAGTATGGAATCAGTTGAGGTGAAATTGACATCCGGAAGTGTAAGCATATTCACAACTAATGAATGAGTGACTGTATCTGTTCCTCCGCCATTGCTTACAATCAGTTCAAGAGGATATGTTCCCGATTGAGTAAAACAGAATGGTGCCGGTGTAGCACCGCTTTGACTTGGATTCACAGCACCGGGGCAAGACCACAACCATGAGGAAGGACTTCCGGTTGAAGTATCCGCGATGGATACGCAGGTTGTGTCACAACCAGGTGAAATGGATAAAGTATGGAAACCTGCCACCGGACCTGCAAGGTTTACAGTTGCTGATTGTCCAGTACAACCGTTACTATCCGTAGTCACAACATAATAATCAAAACCGGAGCTTCCGGTATATGAACTTTGAGTAGCACCCGGAATTAATCCGTTCTGTACTGTATACCATTGATAGGAAATGGCAGTAGAAGACGTAAATACAGAGCCGCTGACACTTATTGTTGGTATAACAGGCGTGTTGACATAAATATAATTGTTCATCGTTGCACTCGCTGAACAGGAGCCATTGCTCACCGTAAGTGTAACAGAGTATGTACCTGCATTTTGATAACAAATCGAATTTGGATTTGTCAAATTGGAAGTTGCCGGATTTCCTCCCTGAAATGTCCAGGATGAAGAAGTAATATTTCCTGTACTGAGATTGGTAAAATCGATGCACGTTCCTGTACAGATTACATCATTGCTTGCTGTAAGTGACACTGAAGGTGTGGGTAACAATGTTATACTTACCGGATGCGAAACACTAGAGGAACCAATCGCATTGCTCACTGTGAGTGTTACAGTATAAGTGCCTGCAGATGTAAAACAAAATGGTGCGGGAGCGGTTCCACTTTGTGAGGCATTGATTGCGCCCGGACAAGACCACGACCATTGTGATGGATTTCCACTCGAAAGATTGTTGACTGATACACAGGTTGTATCACAGCTTTGTCCGGGAGTGCCAAGGTTGAAGGCGGCAACAGGAGCAACCATGTTCGTATTTGCAGATTGAGCGGTACATCCGTTTGCATCGGTGATCACAACATAGTAGTCTCCGGGTTGTGTGACACTGTATGTAACCTGATTGGCTCCTGCAATCAATCCGTTTTGTACGGAATACCATTGATAGGACTGAGCAGTGCTTGACGTGAGAATATTTCCATTTACGGTAACAACAGGAACAGTTGCGGCATTTACCTGCACGTAATTATTGATACTTGCGCTTGAAGAACAGTTTCCATTAGTCACTGTGAGTGTCACTGCATAATTCCCTGCATTCGCGTAACAAATACTTGCCGGATTTTGCGCACTTGATGAAGATGGATTACCTCCCTGGAAAGTCCAGGAAGAAGAGGAGAGACTTCCGGATGTGAGATTTGTAAATCCGGTACACTCACCTTTGCAAAGAACGGAATCTGTAGCGGTAAATCTAACCTGAGGCGATGGCTGAACAGTTACATTCACATTTTGAGTGATGGAATTGGATCCGTTCGCATTTGAAACTGTAAGTGTAATCGGGTAGGTGCCGGAACTAGTGAAACAAAGCGGTTGCGGACTGGAAGAAGATTGCGGTGAATTGGTCGCAGCCGGACTGCTCCATGTCCAGGTGCTTGGATTTCCTGTAGAAGCATCCGTAAGTTGCACACATACTGTATCGCAACCGGTATTTGAAGCTGATGTTGAAAAAGCGGCAACCGGACTGGTAGTAGACGGAACTGTTAATTCAAAATCATCAACAGCAAAAGAAGGATCATTGCCAATACCATCGTCATTATTGATCCACTTGAATGCAAATCGGAGATTGGGAATATTTTCACAAATTGAAGGTAGGATAGAAGAAAAGGAGGTCCAGTTTCCCTGTCCCGGACAGGTCGTAGGTGTTTTCGGTGTGTTGGTGAAGCCCAGCCAGCTTGCGCCTCCATCGATGCTGAACTCCAGCATCGCGTCATCTAATGAACTATGACCAAGTTCAATGTATTTGAAGTGAAGAGAAATATTTGTTCTGCCAACAGTGTTGATCAGAGGTGAAATCGCTCTCTTGTTTGTGGTAGGATCTTCACCGGTTAAAGAAGAAGGTCCTGCATTGTAAGCAGCGCCGCAATCTCCGCTGGGGCAGGTCAGACAAAGCGAGCAAGGCACACTTCCGACATGCAATGTCGCGTTGTTTCCACAACCCGCTCCGCAACTGCCTATGGGTTCACCGTTTTCGGCACAGCTTACAAACCATTCATTGGCAAAATTGCCGGGAGTAGTTACATCAACGACTGTCCATGCACCATTTACACCCGCGTATCCATTCGCACTGCAATTGTCGGTGCAGCCATTATTGAAATCCTCAAACCAGATAACGGTTTGCCCTGAAACCAATAGCGGAAATACGATTGAAAGTAAGAGTAATCTGAATTTTAACATAGCGACATTCAATTTTCAAATCTAATGAAAATCGAGAGATTCTAAAACCAGAATCAGATGGATTTCACCCTGAAAACCGGAGTCGGAATTCCTGTCGTTTTGATCGTTTTTATCCTTAGTATAAAGGGTGAAAAGAAGGAGTGAGCAACCCGGATACTTTGCTTTAATGTCTTCCAGGCTGGATTGAAAAGGATTTATTTCATTCAAAACCTGAATGCGTTTTTCGATTTTATTTTATAATGCTACACCGGAAGAATTGCAATAAAATGCGCTATTACCTAATAGATTTCTAAAGTGGTCCATTTTGCAGATAAAAGGCGAATTTCTTGCATCTCAAAAACCGCTTTTTACCTCCGGAAACTGACAGATTCATGCAAAACAGTCATCCGTTTACATTCTTTGAAGATTTTCTTACAATGCAAGATTTGAATTCGAAATGATATGACAAGACTCCTGTTTCATTGTATTCTTAGAAAAAAAAGAAGATGATGAAAAGCGAACCCGTAGTAACCTATAATCATATGGAAGATGATGAACAGGGGCAACTTTCCGATCAATTACAGGATGGAAAAGCGGAGATCCCTATCAGTCTTTATATGATTCTGATTGTCGATGCGATTCTGGTATCAGCCATCGTTTTTTTCACCTTCACGGTGATTTTCTGATCTGCACCACACGCACAAAGAATCTGAAGCCTGGCATTGCCGGGCTTTTTTTTGGATGAAAATGTTTTTTAACGGGAATTTTGCCTGATAATACACTGCTTATTTTTGTTTCCATGCTGCCGGATTCATTCCCTTTTCTATTTTTGTAGGAATCCAAAGAACCCGGTTCCAGATGAAAAAAATTCTACTCCCCTTAGTACTTGTATTGATTTCAGTTCAATATGGTTTTAGTCAAATCACAGCCACCAGCTTTGCAACAGGATTAAGTAGTCCTGTTGACATTAAAAGTTGTGGTGATGACCGTCTTTTTATTGTTGAACAACCCGGACGAATCCAGATCCTCGATCAGAATGGTGTAAAAAATCCATATCCATTCCTCAACATCGTTTCCCGCGTTATCGTAAGTAGCGAGCAGGGATTGTTAGGATTGGCCTTCGCTCCCGATTTCGCAACCAGCGGATATTTTTATGTGAATTACACTGCACGTACACACGGCGATACACGCATTTCAAGATTCCGTGTCAGCGCCGCAAATCCGGATTCAGTGGATCCGAATACCGAAGAGATTCTGCTCACTATCTGGCAACCTTATTCCAACCACAATGGCGGACACCTTGCCTTTGGTCCGGATGGTTACTTATACATTGGAATGGGTGATGGTGGTTCCGGTGGTGATCCTGAAAACCGTGCACAGAACAGAGATTCTTTGCTTGGAAAAATTTTGAGAATAAAAGTCGATCCTTCAATTCCTACTTATGAAATTCCTCCGGGCAATCCATATCCCTGCAACGGTACTCCTGGCAGAGAAGAATTGTGGGCCATCGGTGTCAGAAATCCCTGGAGATGGAGTTTTGACCGTGTCACAAAAGATTTATGGATAGGAGATGTCGGACAGAACGCGGTAGAAGAAATAGATTTCCAACCGGCATGGGCACAGGGTGGAAGAAATTACGGATGGAGATGCTGGGAAGGTACTTCACAATATTCTTCAGGTTCCGGTTGTTTGCCATTGGTGAATTATACCAGTCCTGTTTATACATACTCACATACCAGTGGAAACTGCTCTGTTACCGGTGGGTATCGTTACCGTGGCGGTTCGCATAATGATATGTGGGAAAAATATTTTTTCACGGATTACTGTGCATCAAGCATTCGTTACATGGAAGTAGATTCATTGGGAAATTATAATGTCACCAATTTAGGTAACATCGGGCCCACAAACGTTTCCTGTTTCGGTGAAGATCGTTATGGAGAATTGTATTGCGCCGGTGTTGGTACCGGAACGATATTTAAATTTTCTTCCGCAGATTGTACACCCGCGACTTATATCAATGGTGGTGTGGATACGGTTATTGATTGCGGAACCGGCAGCGCTTTATTAAGTGTTCCTGAAGGTGCCGGTTTTACATACCAGTGGAGCCTCGATGGAACACCACTCACCGGAGCGGATTCATCAAGCATTCTTGCAAGTCAGGAAGGAGTTTATTCGGTTGATGTGAGCGCAGGACCAGGTTGTACAAATACGGCAGCCACTCGTTTTGTGCATACTACACCACTGAATCTGAGTTTCTCCGGACTCGATACATTGTATTGTATCTACAATCCTCCGGTAACGCTGATGCCATCTGCTTTGGGTGGTGCTTTTAGCGGTCCGGGAATACATTGTATTTCTTTTGATCCAGCTGAAGCAGGTATCGGAACACACGAGGTTTCTTACATCTATCATTCGCCTCAGGGTTGCAATCTGGTAGCCACACAAACTGTTCGTGTTGATGCTTGTCTGGGAGTAACAGAAAATACCTGGCTCAAGACAATTGAGTTGTACCCAAATCCAAATTCCGGTTCTTTCACTCTTGATTTCGTAAGCAACATGGACAAAACTCTCGAGTTGAAAATTTCGAACATGCTTGGACAGACTGTTTCTGTAAAAACTATTTCTGTTGAAAAAGGAATGTCAAATATTCCGGTGGATGCAAACCTTGCCAATGGTGTTTATTCCATTCAACTCAGCGATGGAAAAGCTTCAGTAACCAGGACCTTTGTTGTTCGTCAATAATAGTATGAGGTTCCAGATTAGAGGTTGGATTTAAAGTCTAACCTCTAACCTCTAACCTCTAACCTCTAACCTCTAACCTCTAACCTCTAACCTCTACCTTTAAACCTATTTCGGTGCAAACCGAACCAACAGCGCCGCGATTCCGGCGAAGATGATGTTCGGGATCCATATAGCCAGCAGGGGAGGAATAGAGCCATTAATGGCGAAAGTGTTAGCTACCTGCATGAAAAGAATGTAGGAAAAGCTAAGTGTAATTCCCAAACCAAGCTGCGCGCCAATACCACCACGCACTTTTCTGCTGGATAAAGAAACGCCGATCAACATCAGAATGAATGTTGAAAAAGGTACAGCGATTCTTCTGTACTTTTCAATGAGATATGCGTTTACATTTTCTGAACCCTGACTTTGTTCTTCTTCAATGAAGCGATTCAGAGCAGGTGTATCCATTGCTTCGATGATATTCAAACGTCTTTTAAAATCTCCCGGTTTGATGGAGAGCGTGGTGTCCATTCTCGGACCGGATGCAAGTTTTTCGTGAAATCCGTTGATGGAACGGATGTAATAATTTTCAATTCTCCATTTGGATGTTGTGGAGTCCCAGACGATCCTGTCAGAATTTAAAAACCAGGTTCTTTTTCCATTCTCTATTTTTTCCAGAGAGAAACGATATCCGATATTGTCGATGTTGTTGTAGCTCTCCATGTACATGTAAGTACCCGGAGAAATTTGCCGGTGGAGATTTCGGTCTTTGAATTCAACCGGATTTTTTATGTAAATATTTTCAAAATCAAGTTTGATTTTGTTTGAGTGAGGAATCACCCAGCCGTTAAAATAGAACGACAAAATAGCCAATGCTGAACAAGCTACGAAATAGGGGTAGAGCAATCTCCTAAAACTGATTCCGCTATTGAGGATAGCGACAATTTCAGTATTCGCTGCAAGTCTGGCTGTGAAATAAATAACAGAAATAAATACAAAAAGGTAAGCAAATAAATTCGCGAAGTAAGGAATGAAATTGAAGTAGTAATCAAAAATGATTTTGTTCAGCGGAGCTTTTCTCTCGATGAAATCGTCCAGCTTTTCCGAAATATCAAACACCACCGCGATCAAAATGATCAAAGCCAGGGAAAAGAAAAACGTCCCCAGGAATTTACGGATGATATAACGGTCGAGGATTTTGAGCACTCTGGTTGTTGGTTGTTGGTTGTTAGATGTTAGATGTTAGATGTTAGATGTTAGTTGTTAGTTGTTAGATGTTAGATGTTAGTTGTTAGATGTTAGTTGTTAGATGTTAGATGTTAGTTGTTAGATGTTAGTTGTATTTATCAGGACTACAATTTTCATCAATTAAATGGAGCTTTAAATTCAAACTTCAAACTTCAAACTTCAAACTTCAAACTTCAAACTTCGAACTTCGAACCTCGAACCTCGAACCCGGAACCCGGAACTCGGAAC
>CAYMMN010000035.1:0-15794 GCA_964391495.1 uncultured Flavobacteriales bacterium
TGCTCTATCATCGCGATAGCAGTATTAATCTGGCGAATGTATGCGCTGATGAAATCATTCCCCAGAGAACTGAAGGCCGCGCTTTCATCACGCAACAAATCAAGTACATTGTTTAACAACTCAACAGCATGCCGGTCGTCAAATCGCTCCACTCCTCCATAGCGTAAGGTGTAATAACCGGCTTCATTGTTGAAACCTGTACCCAGCGGGTTTGAAAGAAAGGGTTTTCCTTCAGCGGTTTGAACACTCAACAAGTCCAGAAAGAGATCATCCGTTGCAAGTGGAACAATATTCAAATTGTTCTGTAATCTGTAAGTGAATTTATTTAATTGCCGATTTATTATTGGAAAGGAATTTATCGAAACATACAAATCCGAAATTGAGTTCATCGGAAACGCTGTGGTGAACTGCAGTTTTAACCACAGATAATTTCCCTGGATCTTTGACAATACCTGATTCGAAAACACTTCTTCCAGCTCTTTCGGATATGGCATCTTCATTTCCTGAATCTTTCCTTCCGGAATCTCTGTACCTTCAATGGAATAAAATTGATTCTTATAAAATTTACCGACAAAATCCTCAATTCTTAAAGTCACATTGTATTGATCTGAAATAGTACCATTTTCAGAACCTCTTTTATCTTCGGATGGTAAAATTCCATGTTCCACTTTCAGCGGGATACCGTTTAAAGACCATTTGGTCAGCGGTAGCATGTGTAAGTATTTTTCTTCCTCGGGATCATTCTTCCAGTCAAAATAAAATGAAAGTTGTCGAATCGAAGTTATTCTGGATTGAAGTTCAATTCCAATCCACATTTCAGATGGATTGAGATAGGAAGTAACCGGGCCATCTGTTATGAGGTGCCGTGAGGAGGGTGTTTTGTATTCGAATAAAAGATTATTGCATGCAGTGTATTTTATATCCGCATCAAAAATCCTAAAGTTATCAGTAGGGGAAAAATAAATTTCCTTGTTTATTTCTTTCTGCAACGCATTCGAAGAAGGAAGTTTTTTGGTAGTGAAAAACTGTACATCCCTGGATAAGTCACTGAATGGTTCAATTGACCGGGCATGTGCAATGGCATGAGCAGGCTGAGGCCCAACAAGAGTTTCAGGAGATAATATCTGTGCAAGCCTGTTTAATATCCGTGACTGTGAAGTAAGGATTTCTCCATTGATTTTGTTTAATTCAGATGCACAGGCCTCAATCATCATCGTGACAAGAGGATCGAAGGAGGATTCTACATCTTCACTCTCTGCTCCCCAGATCCTGGCCGCATTTTTAAGCATCCTGCTTCGGATACGTTCTGTTGTTAGTTCGCTACTCTCCATTCAAATATTGATAAAATTAACTTTAAAATCTCTGTGGGAAATAAGACTCAGTTGTGATAATCAAAATTTAATCCAGCCAAACAGGACTGATTAACAAAGTCTCTTCAAATAAAAATGCTTCATTTGTTTTTATAATTTTAGCATTCACTTTTACATCCACTCTTCGTTTTATTCTCCTTAATTCATCGCCGCCGGAAAACTCCTGTTGACTGAGTTCAATACTTACCTGACAATTAAACAATCTTTTTTCAAATTTCTCCAAACCTTCCTTTACGGAGCGCATCATTTTATCTTTCCACAAATTCAGATTAGACATATTTTCAAAATCATGTTCCCAAATTATGCATCCGAATGCAGGATCTACCCTGAACTCTCCGAGGTTTGTTACAAGCATGAGATGTATTCTTTGCGCAATGGATTGATGCAGGCCACAAGTGCTATGCTCTTCCCCTTTTGTCAGACTTCCAAAATTGATAGGTTGCGTCAGATAATTTTTCATAAAACCGATGGAGAAATATTATTTTTAAAAATAAGGACAATTCAAAATATAACCTAATCTGAAGCTTCTTATTTCAGGATGGAATCACCACTGAAAAAGGCCAGAAAACCATCAATGGTAAAAGCCATCTTTGGATTCATTGTATATAACTGTTTATCAATGTGTTATATTTATATACTGCTTGAAAAACCGTTCTTTTTACGAACTTGAAAAACAAATACAAATCTAATCTCATCCACCTTAAATACTACTTACAAGAACTCAAATTTACTTTTTGTATGTTTACTATATATTCTAAAAATTTGAATCATGTATAAACATTCTACTTTCCTCTTTCTTGTTTTCTGTCTGACATTTCAAAATTCTTTCCTTAAAGTTTATGCTCAAAGTAACCCTCAGGCATTGGTTCCCGGAATTGGGATAAACAGAATTATGACCATCCACGATGGAGCAATTCGTGTTTCATACAACCCGGTAGACGGACAACTTTACTATACGGATACACAGGGAAATATTTATGTGGTGATCCGACCTTCATCCGCAGCGGCATACGATTCACTTGTTTATACAGCTACTGATCATGGAGTGGAATATGTTCAGGGAATGGATATTCATGACAGCGTGATGTATATCAGTGGAAACAATGGTGCTTCTACTCCACTCACCACCGGCATAATTGCTCGCGGTGTTTTACAACCGAATGGTACACGTGTCTGGTCCACTCTTATGCAAACCGATCCATACAAAACTGCGGATTATTTTGATCACCTGTTTAGTGGTATGACGGTGGATCCAGGCGGTGACAGTCTGGTAATTTGCTCCGGTGCTCGTGGTGACCACGGAGAAATTCAGACACGTTATGGTATTTATCCCGGAGTTCGCAATGAACCACTCACTGCGAGAGTTTTCAAACTTCCCACTCATTATGCGAGCACCATCATTCTTCAGAATGACAGCACATGGCTTGAAAACAGCGGCTATGTTTATGCAAATGGTATTCGCAACACCTTTGATATGGCATTTGATTACTATGGAAACTTATTCGGAGTAGAAAATTCCGGTGATCGTGATCATAATGAAGAAATGAACTGGTTGAGAAGAAATCATCATTACGGATTTCCATGGAGAATGGGAGACACACGTAATCCACAGCAGGATGCATCATTTGATCCTCTCACTGATCCTTTGATTCCACATTTCAGTCGTTCCTGGAGAAATGGATTCTGGAACAATGATCCCACCTTTCCTCAATCAGATCCTTCATTAGTGCCAGACGAACCGATCCAGAATTTCGGTCCTGATTGCGATAAATTCCGGGATACAATCAATGGAAATGTTTTGGATGCAAGTGATCTTGGAATTTCTATGGGAACATTCACCGCACATCGTTCGCCATTGGGATTAGTATTTGACAAATCTTCCATGCTCCATCCTGATTACAACATGGACGGTTTTATGCTCAGCTGGACTGAAGGTCTTGATTCCTGCGGTTGTACAACTGTACCTGACACAGCCATTGGACCATTTGTGGATCCATCACAGGATCTTGTTCATTTGGATCTCACTTATAATTCTTCATTACAAAATTATACATTGAATGCTACTCGAATTGTTTCTGATTTTGCACACCCTGTGGATGACGACATTCACATGAACAGCATTTATGTATTGGAAAATGGATATGGCGGTACATCAGGATTGTATGAAATTACTTTGCCATTCCCTCCTGATTGTTTACCCAACGCAGATTTTTTTGTAGCGGATTTATGTAATCCATCGGTCAATTCAGTTACGATTGATACTTTCGGTATAACACCAAACCATATTTTTATTCATACTCAGGCTGGCGCGAATGTGATTGATACAGTTTTTTCCTCAGGTCTAATTGTTGTTCATAATTTGCAACCCGGAAATTACATAATCAGTTTTGAGGATTCTGTCGCTTGCACAGATACACTTTACTTTACAATCTCTGATTCGGTACATTTTATCAATATCAATACTTACCCGACGAGTTGCATTGGCTGTACAGACGGTGCAACTTCATTTACGGCTGAAGGAGGAGTTACTCCATATCAGTACACCCTGTATCCACCTGTCATCAGTACCGGCATAGATACTATAGGAGGATTGCCCGCAGGTCAATATCAACTTTGTGTAACTGATGCCAATGGCTGCACATCCTGTGATTCATTGATTATTGAAGAAGACCCAAGTGGAATCTCATTCAATAATAATTTGAGCAATATTCTATTGAGCCCTAGTCCGGCAAGAGATCAAATTTCAATCAGCTGGAATTCATTTTCTAAAAATGATACCCATCTGCGGATCCTGAACAGTCAGGGTAAAGTAGTTATTGAAAAATACATTTTGGCAGCAACTGTAAAAGGAGGAAATATCCAGATTGCAGTTCAAGGACTGACAGCCGGGGTATATACTTTGGAATTGTTACAAAATGAAATTAAGTCAGGTAAGAAATTTGTGGTTGTGAAATAAACATATAGTGTAAGTGTAAGTGCAGGCTTAAAGTTTTAAGAAAATAAAAGCGCGACTCTCCCTGAGAGCCGCGCTTTTCATTTAGATATTTTACAAGTTTAGAATTTAAAATTCAAACCGGCCTGGATTACTGCTTTTGCAAGACCTGTTTCAACATACGCTCCGATATTATCAGTGAAGTAATAACGGGCTCCAACCGTAGTTTCAAATCCAAGAGGAATTGGATTTGAAATGCTCAGATCCTTTGTTCCATTCGGGTCAGTACTTTCATATTTCCATGAACCAGAACGGAAGCCAACTCCAAAACCCCAGAAAGGATCAAATTTATCCATGTGTCCAAAATGTAAATTGAAACGACCAAGAACACTGAAAGTAGAATAGCTGTCACTTTCTTCGTAGGTTACCGGATTCGAATTCACATCATAAGAATCATACAAATAAGAGAGCTTCCATTTAGCATAAGCTACATTGAGTCCGATTCCAATTTTATCACTCACAGCATGCTCATATTTTAAAAAAAGTGGTCCTGTAATAGTAAATTTGTAATCATTTTGATCTTCGTAAGAATTGAACAAGGCTCCTGCAAAAGTTACAAAACCATAACCAAGAGAAACATTATTATTACCTTCTTCAAAAGCCTGAGCATTTACACTTTTTATCCCAATTGAAGTGATTAGTAAAAGAACAAGCAACATTTGAGTAATTTTTCTTGTTTTCATAAGTGTGTTTTAATGGGTTAGTATGACAAATCTATAATTAGTATCAATAATTCCAAAAATTAAATAAAATGCCGTAAATCCAGTAAAATCAGGCATTTTAGAGCCTGGTGTCAAGTATTAAAATGTACATTTTCGTAAATTCACTATCTGAAAATGATCAATAGTCCCCGCCAACAAATCGTTCCCTTTTATCCGAAGACAAATCAAAGGCTGGCAACCGTACCGGAGAATTAGTACATCCGCTGGTATCTGAAAGTGTTGAAAGAAAAAGAACTAATTTTCTTTTTTCATCCTGATTTAAATTCAACTTATCATGTGACAGAGATTGATTTTTAATTTCCAATCCCATCCCCTTCCCTCCTCCTTTTTCATAAAACTCAATAACTTGTTCCAGTGAAGTGTACACTCCATTGTGCATGTAAGGTGCTGTGAATTCAACATTTCGAAGTGTGGGTGTTTTAAATGCAGCATGATATTCCTGCATTGGAATAACTTTTTGTCTTCCCTGGTCTGTGTCCAATTTTGGATGGACAGTATCCGATGTAGCCGGTACACCGAGAACTTCCATTTCAGATTCTGAATAATATGGAGGAGCGGTTCCATTGAACAGGGGAAGAAAATGACAGGTACCACATTTTCCCTTTCCCATAAATACATTAAACCCTTCTCTTTCATTTGCATCAAGCAAACTTTCATCTCCTCGAATTGCTTTATCGAAACGTGAATTCAATGAAAACAAAGTTTGCTCATAAGCTGCAATAGCTTTCAGAATACTGCGATTACTGATTAAAGTATCTTCCGTTCCTGCAAAAGATGCTTTAAACAACCGGATGTATTCGGAAGATTTTTTGATTTTATCGGGTACAACAGAAAAATCAACCTGCATCTCATCAGGGTTATTCAATACTTCGCTGGCCTGATTCTCGAAAGTAAAAGCGCGTCCATCATGAAAGAGCTTTCTTTGAAACACAGCATTCACCAAAGTCGGAGCATTTCTAAGGAGTTGCTGGCCATGCTGAGCACCCATACTTTTTTGCAAGCCATCCGTAAATGCTTTTCGGGGATCGTGACACGATGCGCAACTTCGCTGATCTTTTTGAGAAAGCGCAGGATCAAAAAACAATAATCGTCCAAGCTGAGCACTTAAGGTGCCCGTTCTTGCTTCTGCACCGGATAAAAAACCGGAAATAGCAAACGCCCCCGGATCAAATACTGATCGTGCAAGAAAATTTACCGGTCCGGATGAAAAATTATAATCCGGACAACGAAGAAAAAAGAACCTCGACAATGCTTCACTCAGAGGAATGTAGAATTTTGAATAAAGTTGAAAATAATCAGCATGATTCACCTTATCCTGCTCATTTAAAAAATCAGCACAGGACAAACTTGCAGCCTTTAGAGTTTCATAAGCGCTCCTGTCTGTTTCATTCAAGTCAGAGTAAGAGCTGATAAAAAACTCAGGTAAATTGTTGTGGTAAGAATTCCCTTCTTTAAAAGCGGTGTGAGTAGAGGGAGTCTCCATATTGGTTACAGTCAACAGAAAATACCGAAGCATTTCCAGTTCGAGAGCATGGAATATATCCTGCTCACGGATCAATGTATCTTTTACAGAACTTTTATACGCTTCAAGATTGGTTCTGCAAAGAGCCAATTCCGAAATGATTTCCGTTTGGTTATAATTTCCCGGACCCTGAATTATTTTTTCCTCAATCAATTGCAAACCATGCGGCGGAAGAAATGCCGCGACTTCATCTTCCTCTTCGGGCAATGCAACTGGAGGACCATTTAATTGCTGAGACAGTTCCGGTCTGTAAAAACTAACAAAGGGCGAAATAGCGCGATAATAAATTCTGCATGTATGCCATGCATTTCGAAATTCAGTCGAACCGGAATGAGTATTCTTTCTGATCATCGAATCAAGTACAGAAAGAGAATGATTGAGACTATCAACACCCTTTAGCAATTGAATTCTGCATTTCTCCTGATCAAAAACTCCCTGCTCTGAATTCCTAACATCTTTGCCCGCTATTAATATGACAAAGAGAATTGGAAAAATTACCTTTAGAGAATTTCGTATATAAATAGATTTCACCACTTGATTTTTCGTAGCTGAAGATACATATTATCTTTTTCAGACCTGAATTCCGTTCTGAAATACTTAGAATAGTACTTTACATTGTTGATGTGTTCAAACAGATCGTTAGTTGAAATTTTGCAGAAAGCAAAAAGTATGATCTATATTTGCAATGCTAATCTCACAAATTAAATCATCCTGTACATGTCTGAAAATCTGAAACGAATGATCGCACTTGCGGATAGTTTTTTCGATGTCAGACATGATCCGGAACAATTGCAGGTTGATCAGCATGTCCTGGAAAAACTGAACACAATTGATCCCAATACACTTTCCGAGGAAATTGATGGTGACGGTCCCGTTGTCTGGATTTTGTTAATACCGACAACCATCGCTATAATGCACCGTTTTCTGAAAAATGAAATTACGGAAAATCAACTTTTCGAAGAAACTGAGCCAGGACAAAACTACGAAGCCCTGTACCTTTGTTCCGCACTTGTTCTTGAAGAATTCAGACACAAAGGACTTGCCAAGAAGCTCAGTTTACAAGCAATCGATGCAATCCGGAAAAAATATCCGATAAGCTATTTATATGTCTGGGCTTTTAGCGAAGAAGGTAAACAGCTTTCCAAACGTTTATCTGATGCAACCGGACTCCCACTACTCAGCCGGGAAGATTCCCTCAATTAAGGTTTAAATATTTTTACCGTATAAGAATAAGATGCTGCGGCGGCTGAGCCAATACCGGCAACTGTCACCGTATAAAATTGATCGCTTGTTGAGGATAAGTTTATTCCGGTTGGCTCCCAAACAATTGTATTGTCTCCATATCCATTCGCTGTACTTGAAACAACGGTAAGAGGAACAGAAGTACTTCCCGGACCTGACATGGTCACAGTCGCAGCGGAAAAATCCGCTCCGGGAATACTGAATGACCAGCGGCCAAATACCAATGTTTGCGGAACATATCCTTTCGGTGGATAAGCTATAAAATCAGGAACAATAGTATTTGTATCGTTTGCAAAAACATACAGAGCCATTGCACCTTCGGTTGATCCATAACTGAACTTTTGTTTCCGCGAATGCAGAATCCAGCGTCGGTGTCCTACAGGTTCATTACCCGAACCAAAATCATTCATGAACGCAGTAATCGCGGAGGAAGAATGACTTCCTAAAGCAAGATTACTTGCTCCTGCTCCACTGGCGGCTGTTGCCGTCCAGCACAACCATGTATTCGGAGGGTTGTGATTCAACGCGTGGTTGGCATCCATGATCAAAGCAGTTTCCTGTTGTTGAGGGAATAAAGTTGAATCAAGGGTACAATGATCATTCAAACCTACCATTCTCCGGAAATAATTAATCCTTTTGATTACAGCTGCGTGAGTAGCCTGAGCGACAGTACCTGCATTACACGTAGCTGTGCTTCCTGTCCAACCGGCAGAGCTGACTACACTCCCAAGATAATTTGTTGTATAATCTGCAAGAGCAGCATCTCTTTCAGGGTTTGAACTTGGAGTACCGCCACCGGAGGGTTCCGTATTATCGTCTTTGCTACAAGAGAAAATGGAAACAATGGTAATTCCTGAGAGTAGTAGGAGAGCAAGAAGTCTGTTTTTCATGGGCGGACCGGAGATATTTAATTAACGAAATATAGAAAGTCAATGTGCGTCAATTCAATTGGCAAGTATAAAATAATTAACAGTGAAAGATGATAATCATAGATTCACTATTTCATGAGAATATTGAAATTTTTGCCTTTCCTGATACAGAAACCAATAAAGAAGCCTGCCAATGTAACATTGACAGGCTTCGAATTAACAATCGGGGTTGGGGTAATTGTTAAATTTCTAACACATTTATTGCCCGAGAGTCTTCAACCGAAATTAAGGTCTGAGACTGATGAGGAACAATTGTGCATTATTTTCAATCAAACTGTAATCGGCTGATTCAACCATAATATCACCCGTGATATCATTGACAACATATCCGTATATGAATTGCTGACTTGTGCTTTCAACAAGATTAAAATCAGTCAATCCGATTACACCATCCTGGTCAACGTCTCCACTCCACACCGCGAACAAACCATTGCCAAGGTCCCGGAGATTATCTCCAAAAGCTCTGGTTGCCGCATCTGTAAAGTCATAGAAGACAGGATCGGTCATGGACACCGGGACAGAACTCCATGTTTCTAAAGAGTTCCGATGGTTGAGTTTGAGATAGTAACTGTGACCATCGAGCGTCGTATCTTCAAATATAACCGTCATACTTCCATCTGTTTGAACGATACCAAACGAAGAATCGACAGACGACAAGGTCAATGGATCCACAAGTGTTACCCGAACCGTATCTACATCGGACGGGCTCGCAGAAATTCCGGCAAGGTGCAAACAGCCTCCTAAACCAAAGTTATCCATTGGTGCAGTAGAGCCTGTATTCTGATAAAATCCATCGAGGAGTACATGCACATCGATCCACTTGCCACATCTGCGTGATGGTACCACTACTGAAGAAGTGCTTACACAACCGTTTGCATCCATTACAGTTAATGTATAGACACCCGGAGCCAGGCCGCTGATTGCAGGAGTTGTTCCTCCATTGCTCCAGCTATAGGAATATGGCGGTGTTCCTCCTGAAACAAATGCCTGCGCGGATCCATTGTTAATTCCGATACATGCACCAACGACATTAAAGTTCAGAGAGAAGTTTAATACAGGAGGCAAATAGAATTGACAACAGATGACATCACCACAGGAATTCGTTACACACAGATTATAAAAACCGGGTTGCGCGTTGAAGCAGGCTGATCCGTTATCCTGCCATGGCAAAGAAGGTGACCATGAGTAGGAATAAGGAGGACATCGGAAGCATTCAACAGAAGCACAAATGGTACCAAATCCAGTAGCACAATTCACAGGAGTGATAGAAGCGAGTACCTGAGGCACTCTGAATCCGAAGTGTGTTTGAGACCCGTCACAACCTACAATGGTAAATGTGAGTGAATCGCAAGGATGCACACTTTCTCTGAATAATTCAGTGCTGTTGTTTTCCCAATGATAGGTATACTGACCACAACCAGTTTGCGAAATGACAGCGGTAACCATACTTCCACAATTGTTGAAGTTAAAGCTCACATTGGGTGGGGTGAATGTCATATCCACAAGTGTCTGACAGCAGGTAAATTGTTCTCCGTCCCCATTGGTAATTGTAACACAATAATTACCTGCCGGAAGTCCGGACACACATTGGGTAGTGGCGCCGTTACTCCATAAGTATGAATAAGGAGGCTGTCCAAAACAACCGGTGACACACATACTTCCTGTTGCAGCACAACATCCGGGATTCACCACATCCGTGAAATTGATCTGTGGTGCTGTCAGTAATTTCGTGATTGAGCAACCACGGCTATCGGTGATAGTTACACTCATTCCAACACAGCGTTCTGTAACCTGGATACATTGTGTTGTCACTCCTCCACCCCAATCATATGAATATGGAGGGCATCCACCTTCCACCTGAACACAGATAGAGTCACCACACATTGAGTATTGCACAAATGCTGTGAGCGGACCTGTTGCCAAAGGAACGGTTACATTCTGCTGAGCAAAATTACCACATGCATCCTGAACATAGATAATATAATTTCCAGCTCTCAGATTACAAAGTATGGACGGATTCGGGCTCTGTGGTACACTGTAGGACAACAATGGATTACATGGATCAAAGTAACTGTAGCTGTATTGCAAACAACAACCTGTTGCGGTAATGTGAATACATCCATCGTTCTGACAATTATCCGGATCAACACTCAATACAGTAATAGTTGGTGGTGGTGGCGGCGGTACATTATTACATCCGCAACTGATCGGATCACATCCACAACTGATGACGTTAATTGTTTTGCTGATGGAAGCACTGCAGCCGTTTGCATCCGTGTAATAATAGGTAATGGTGAATGTTCCCAATCCCGGAGGTGTAAATGTGTTGCCGCTTACTCCAGGCCCGACAAATATTCCAGAACCGCCTGCAGCCGCAACCGGCACCCATGCATTGTTAATGAAGACAAAAATATTTGCTGTGTCAAGCAACACAGGTCCTCCATTAGAACATACATCCGGGAACACCGTTGTCCATTGTAAAACCGGCAAAGGATTCACAAAAATGCAAACTGTATCTGTATCGCAACAGCAATTATTTCCTCCACAACAAATCAAAACATAACATGTGGTTTGTTGGGGAATCACATCAACAATTTGTCCGATACCAACCTGGACGAGTCCTTCAGGTCCCATTTGATACCATGTAGCTGAAGAATCACAACCTTGTGTTTGTAAGATTGCAGGCTGACCCAGACAAATCGTCTGATCCGGACCTGCATTGGCGGGACAAGTATTGACACAACAAGTGATTACATTCACATACTTAGTTATGGATGTACTGCATCCAAGACTATCAGTATATGTGAAGGTGATTGCATTCAATCCAAGCAAAGAAGGATGGAAATAATTTCCGACTACTCCTACTCCGTTGAATGAATATGATCCGGGAGCATTTGCAAGTGGCACCCAGGTATTATTTATGAAAACTGAAATAAATGAAGTATCGAGTAATATAGAATCACCGTTGAAACAAACCGGTGTGAAATTGAAATTCCATTGCATAACCGGTGGCGGATTTACTATTACGCATACAGTATCCCAGTCTACACAACAGCCGGAGTAACAAACAAGAACATAGCATGTGTTTTGCTGAGGGAACACATCCACAATATTTCCTGTTCCGACTTGCACCAATGTATCTTCTATCATCTGATACCATTTCGACGAATCGCAACCGCTTGTATAGAGTGTGAATGGTTGTCCGAGACATACTACATGATCCTGTCCTGCATCGGCATTACATGTATCCTGACAACAACTGATCACACCAACGTATTTGGTGATTGAAGTGCTACAGCCAAGACTATCAGTATAAGTTATGGTGATTGCATTCGGACCAAGAATATTCGGATAGAAATAATTACCAATAACCTGAACACCCGAGAATGTCCATGTACCCGGAGCATTTGCGAGTGGTATCCAGCTGTTATTTATGTAAACTGAAATGTTCGCTGTATCGAGATAAATAGAATCTGAACCTATACAAACCGGAGCATGGCTCCAGTTCCACTGAATTACCGGTGGAGGATTCACGATTACACAAACGGTATCAGTATCCACACAACAACCTTGGTAGCACACAAGCACATAGCAGGTATTCTGCTGCGGGAATACATCCACAATATTTCCGGTTCCGACTTGAATCAACGTATCGTTTGTCACTTGATACCATTTCGAAGAATCGCATCCATTTGTATACAGAGTAAATGGATCACCGAGACATACAATATGATCTGGACCTGCATTGGCCTGACATGTATCCGGGCAGCAATAGATAACTCCAATATACTGTGTAACAGAAGCACTGCAACCCAAAGTGTCAGTATAAGTAATTGTAACTGCATTCGGGCCGATTATATTCGGATGAAAATAATTTCCGATTACCTGTACTCCGGAGAAACTCCATGTTCCCGGGGCATTGGCTAAGGGTACCCAGTTATTATTTATATATACGGAAATATTTGTCGTATCCAGATAAATGGAATCCGAACCCTGACAGACAGGAGTATAGTTCCAGTTCCATTGAATAACTGGTGGTGGATTTACCATAACACATACTGTATCCCAATCCACACAGCAGCCCTGGTAACAAACAAGAAGATAACATGTATTTTGTTGTGGGAATATATCTACAATGTTACCTGTACCTACCTGAATCAATGAATCATTGGTTATCTGATACCACTTAGATGAATCGCATCCGCTCGTATACAAGGTAAACGGCTGGCCCAGACAAACTACATGATCAGGTCCCGCATCGGCATTACATGTATCCTGACAACAACTTATTACACCGATATATTTAGTGATGGATGCGCTACAGCCCAGACTATCAGTATAAGTAATTGTGATTGCATTTGGCCCCAGAATATTCGGATAGAAATAATTTCCGATTACCTGTACACCAGAAAATATCCAGGTTCCCGGCGCATTGTTTAACGGCACCCAGTTATTATTAATGTAAACGGAAATATTTGCAGTATCCAGATAAGTAGAATCAGATCCCTGACAAACAGGAGTGTAACTCCAGTTCCACTGAATCACCGGTGGCGGGCTTACAATTACACAAACAGTATCTGAATCCACACAGCAACCCTGATAGCATACCAGCATGTAGCATGCATCTTGTTGCGGGAAAATGTCGACAATGTTACCTGTTCCAACCTGATTCAGTGTATCACCTGAGAGTTGATACCATTTGGATGAATCACATCCACTCGTATTCAAGGTGAATGGCTGTCCGAGACATACGACGTGATCGGGTCCTGCATCAGCCTGACAAGTATCCGGACAGCAATAAATTACATTGAAATATTTTGTGAGTGACGCACTACATCCGGCGCTGTCAGTATAAGTTAATGTAACTCCATTCGGGCCTAAGAGATTTGGATAAAAATAATTTCCGATTACACCAACACCCGACCAGGTCCAGGTTCCACCAGCATTGGCAAGAGGAGTCCAGACATTGTTTACATAGACACTCACATTTGCTGTATCGAGATATACTGAATCTGAACCCTGACACAATGGACCGTAATTAAAATTCCATTGTATAATCGGGAGGGGTAATACATTCACACAAATAGTATCAGTATCACAGCAACACGCCTGAATTCCACAACACGTCACAACATAACAAGTATTCTGTGTAGGAATAACATCAACAATAGGTCCGTTACCAACAGGAATCAAGGTATCACCTGAAATCTGTGACCACTGCGGAGTTCCTGTACATCCCGTAACATGCAGTGTAAGCACAGTTCCAATACATACAGCAGTATCCGGTCCTGCATCTATGTTGGGAACATTTGAATTGATACAAATATTATCCAAAGCAGAAACCTCATTTGTGGCAGCAGTGTAATCAGCCGGGAATACAACCTCAGTAACATTTCCGAGGACAGTCAGCCAATCAGTTGGAAGAGTCGCTCCTACAGGTGTCCAGATACCTGCTCCACTAACAGGAGGAGGATTGCAATCAGTAATCGGAGCACAGATGGAATGCCATCCATTCCCCTGACTGGCAACCACAGTTGAAGTGAATGTAAATCCAAGAGTTCCATTCATGATTGTGAAAGAAGGATTCACATTTGCACCTGTTCCACCATCATTCATCAATCTGAAATCAAAGCAGAAACTTCCGCAACACCATTTGCCATCGTATAAATAACTGGCAAGCACTCTTGAGCTTCCGGGCTGATCCTGAACAAACAGATAGTAATCAGATGCACCGCCTTGTGAGTTGACATTTGATGTGGACACAATTACATTTGGCGCATTAGGATGCGGACCAAAATCATTGAGCATATTATTGTCAAAATGTTCACAGGTATCCAGACAGGCAAAAGGATCCGGAGCAGGACAACAGTCTTTGAAATCAATTTTTAAAGTATCCGTTGAATCCGCGCAACCAAAAACATTTGTGGCGACAAGTTGATAAGCACCTCCGGGAGGAAGCACAGTCAGATTTTGATTCGTACTGTAAGGAAGGAAAACATTACCCACAAGAATATTCCAATTGTATGTATTTAATCCTGCAGGACCTGGAATTGTGACGGAATCACATTCATTACAGAATTCATAACATCCTGTTGGAGCACAACTCAGATCCGGTGTCGGATGAATTGTAAGTACATTCGAGTTCGCCTTACAACCGAAGTTATTAGTCACCATGACTGAATAATCACCCTGCAACACGGCATTTATACTAAGTCCCATTTGACCGGTGCTCCAATTGTATACGTGCCCGGCTCCGGCAGGATTTGTTACAAAAAGATTGTACAATTGTCCTTCACACAATACACCGCCAGGATTGGACATGATGAAAGGTGGTGTAGGGCTGGGATTTACAATCACATTCACTGAACGTGTTATTGTACAACCATTGGGACTCGTTACTTTTACAACATAAACACCAGCATCCGAAAATTGCATATTCGTTTTCACCAATGGATTCGTGTTTGTATTGGTCGCAGGACCAACCCAAACATATGTCGCTCCTGCAATTTGAGTTGCTGTGAGGCTAAGTGTTTTTCCCTGACAAATAACCGTATCTCCACTGATGGCAATAGCCGGAAGTGGATTCACTGTGACTGTAACCGGCGGAATAGCTGGATAAGCACAACCATTCGGCGTTTGAGCAATCAGTGAGTATGTACCGCTCTGTGTCACCCATAAAATTGGAGCCGCATTGGTTGGCGGTGAAAGAGGCGGTGTTGGAGATTTTGACCAGAGATAAGTAGCCGCAGGTGGAGAAAGTTGCAAATTAATCGAATCTCCCTCGCAGAAAGTCAATGGCCCTGAAGCAACAATCACAGCACTGGAAGGAACCGGATCCACAGTAACACTGATTGTATCCGAAGCGGAACAACCATTTGCTGACGTAAGAGTAACTTTATAAGTAAATGTTCCCGGTGTGTTTGCGACAATTGTCAGATTTGGATTTGTACCCAGTACGGGTCCAGTCGGATAAGGTGTCCATGCAACTGTAACACCAGCAGTATTTGTTTTCAGATC
>CAYMMN010000036.1:0-15787 GCA_964391495.1 uncultured Flavobacteriales bacterium
CTGTATCTACTACCTCTGTCAAATATCTAAGTACAGGGAACTCACTCTTACTTTTTTTGCTTGTCCAAAAAAAGTAAGCAAAAAAAGGACACCACCAGCACCGACCGTGCATCGTTCTCCGATTTTGAGGATCGTGGCATTGCACTTGTCGATGCACGGTCCGCGCAGCTCGTGGACGCCCCACGCACAAATTATTGTATTGAGAATGCTGTTTACTACTCTTTGCGTTCTTTGCGTCTTTGCGCGAACCTAGATTTCGCGCAAAGACGCAAAGGGCGCAGAGGTTTTAGGAGTTAATTGCTGCGACGCCGGGGAGGGTTTTGCCTTCGATGTATTCGAGCAATGCTCCGCCGCCGGTGCTGACGTAAGAAACTTTTTCTCCGAGATGGAATTTATTGATCGCTGCGGCTGAATCACCTCCGCCAATGAGTGAGAAGGCTCCTTTTTCGGTGGCACTGACGATGGCTTCCGCGAGGGCTTTTGTTCCCGCGGCAAATTTTTCGAACTCAAAAACTCCGGCCGGACCATTCCACAAAATTGTTTTTGAATTTTCGATCACGTCGCAAAATGCTTTCGCTGATTTTTCCCCGATGTCGAGTCCCATCCATCCTTCCGGAATCGCGTTGATCTCGCTGTGACCTACCTGCGCGTTCGCGTCAAATTTGTCGCCGAGCACAGCGTCAGTCGGCAAAATGATTTTCACTCCTTTGGCTTTTGCTTTTTCCAGAATCTCCAAAGCAAGATCGAGTTTATCTTCTTCACACAGCGATGAACCGATCTTCCCTCCTGTCGCTTTCACAAATGTAAAAGCCATGCCTCCGCCGATCAGCAGGTTGTCGACTTTATTTAAAAGTTGTTCGATGATGAGAATTTTATCCGACACTTTCGCGCCACCCATGATGGCTGTGAATGGTTTCACGGGATGATTCAGGACTTTGTCGGCATTCTCGAGTTCGCCTGCCATCACATACCCGAAACATTTTTTACCCGGAAAAAATTTAGCGATAACCGCTGTGGACGCGTGCGCACGGTGTGCCGTTCCAAATGCGTCGTTCACATAAAATGTTCCGAGCGTGGCAAGTTTTTGCGCGAACTCTTCATTTCCTTTTTCCTCTTCTTTGTAAAAGCGAAGATTCTCAAGTAACAAAACTTCTCCGGGCATCAAGGAAGCGGAAAGATTACGAGCTGAGTCGCCAATGCAATCGTCGGCGAATTTTACAGTCGTGTTCAGCACCTTTGTGAGGTGCGCGACCAGGTGTTTCAGTGAATATTTTTCTGCCGGACCTTCTTTCGGTCGGCCAAGGTGTGACATCAGGATCACGGATCCTCCGTCTTTCAGAATTTTCTGTATCGTCGGAATGGCCGCACGGATGCGGGTGTCGTCGGTGATGTTGTATTCTTTGTCAAGAGGAACATTGAAATCTACACGAATCAATGCCTTTTGTCCTTTGAAATTGTGCTGATCAATTGTATTCATGAGCTTTTGAATTGTCGTGCAAAGATATTTGATTGAGGCATGTCACCGAAAAAATCGCCGGGGAATTGTCTGCAACCTGTTGTTCATTCGTGAAGCCGGCAAATTCCACCAACCGTTCCGGCCGGAACAATTTCCAAAACCATTGCTTATCTTTATGCCATGCGTTTTGCGGATGTAATCGGTCAACAGCTTGTGAAACAACGTCTTCTTCAGTCGGTGAAAGACGAAAGGGTGAGTCATGCCCTCATGTTTCTCGGTCCGGAAGGCTCCGGAAATCTTGCCATTGCCCTTGCGTTCGCGCAGTATCTGGTGTGCGAAAACCGCACGGATACCGACAGCTGTGGTACCTGTTCAGCTTGTGTGAAAATGAACAAGCTGGTCCATCCGGATGTGACTTTCAGTTTTCCGGTTGCCACCAGGAAGGATGAAAAAAATAAAAGCCCAAAAAGTGTCGACTATATAAAAGAATGGCGTGAATCGGTTCTGGACAATCCTTACCTGATTTATACCAAATGGGTAGAAGATCTGAACATTGAAAACAAGCAGGGACTTATTTCTGTAGAAGAAGCCGCGGATATTGTGAATCGTTTGAGTCTGAAGAGTGTTGAATCCGGGTATAAAATTGTTGTCATCTGGGTTCCGGAACGAATGAACACCGCTGCTTCGAATAAAATGCTGAAAATTCTGGAAGAGCCGCCGGAGAATACACTTTTCTTCCTCGTGGCGGAACAGTTTGAACAATTGCTTTCTACCATTACTTCCCGAACACAATTGGTGAAGGTGAACAGAATTCCTGATGAGGACATGTATCATGCGCTCACGGGCATTCATCAGCAGTCACCGGAAGTAGCGCGTCGTATTGTACATCGGGCGAATGGAAATTACAACGAAGCATTAAAAATTCTTGCCAACGATACTGTTGATGCTGATTTGAATCAATGGTTCATTCACTGGATGCGTGCCTGTTTTAAAGCGGACGTACTTCGGATCAATGAACTGTGTGAAGGATTCACCGGAGAATCGCGGGAGACACAAAAGATGTATCTCGAACATGCTCAGCAAGTAGCCAGAGAATGTCTAATGATAAACTACGCCGAACGTTCCCTGATTCGCATGGAAGGCCAGGAACTTGAAGATCTCAAACGCTTCGCTCCTTTTATTCATATTAATAACGCGGAAAGTTTTGTGGAGGAATTGAATTCCGCGACTTATCATCTGGAACGAAACGCCAATGCGCGTATACTTTTCACGGATCTTTCTCTGAAGATTCACAAACTGATTTACAATCCTTCCTGAGGATTTTTTCAGAATAACTGCTCGGACAAAAACCGAATCTTTTCAGGATCCTCTTCGTTTTGCTATCCAATTGCAAAGACATCTAAACCAATATTTTCGGTCGTTTCTGTAAGTCCCTAATAATCAGTGTGTATAAGATCGGGCGATTTGTGTATTTTTGCAAATTGCTGATCAAAATCATTTCAATAAAAAAACCAATATGGCTTGTAATTCCTGCAGCACTGGAACAGACGGAACGCCGGGGGGATGCCGCAACAACGGCACCTGCGGTACGGGTGGGTGCAACAAGCTGAACGTATATAACTGGCTTACAGACATGGTGTTGCCTCACGGGCAACAGCCTTTCGATATTGTGGAAGTACGCTTCAAGGGAAGCCGAAAAGAGTTTTTCCGCAACAAAGAAGCAATCGATCTCCGCGCAGGTGATGTGGTTGCTGTAGAAGCGACGCCCGGACATGATGTCGGGGTTGTTTCCATGGTAGGTGAGTTGGTACGTTTTCAGCTGAAGAAAAAAAATCTCACCGAAGAATCCGACGCGATTAAAGCGCTTTACCGTAAGGCGAAGCAAAATGAAGTAGAAAAATGGCTTGAAGTAAAAGACAAAGAGCCATCCACACTTTCCCGGACACGTGAAATTATTCAATCCCTGAAACTCAGCATGAAGCTGGGTGATGTGGAATATCAGGGTGATGGAAAGAAAGCTACATTTTTCTATACTGCTGACGACCGTGTCGACTTCCGCGAATTGATCAAACGATTGGCGGATGAATTTCGCATCCGTGTTGAAATGCGTCAAATTGGAATGCGTCAGGAAGCCAGTCGCCTTGGCGGTTTGGGTGTGTGCGGAAGAGAGTTATGCTGTTCAACCTGGCTGACAGATTTCAAAACAGTTTCCACAAGCACAGCGCGTTATCAGAACTTAGCATTGAATCCTGCAAAGCTTGCCGGACAATGTGGTAAACTGAAATGTTGTCTGAACTACGAACTCGATTCGTACATGGACATTCTGAAAGATTTTCCTTCAACGAATGTTGTTCTTGAAACCGAAGGCGGAAGAGCATATCACCGAAAGACGGATATTTTCAAAAGAATTTTGTGGTACGCTTACAGCGGAGATGATAAGAAGGAACAATCCGAAGGTGCTGATGTCGGCGGAGACGGTGGTAACTGGATCGCGCTTCCGGTTCATCGTGTGAATGAAATTATCGAACTGAACAAGCAGAAAATTCGTCCGACTGAATTACGTGATGCTTCTACAGAAGAAGAGATCGAAGTGAAAGAGCCGGATTACGCGAATGTGGTCGGGCAGGATAGCATCGACCGGATGGATAAGAAGAAAAAGAAAAAGAAGAAAAAGAAAAAACCTTCCGGTGGAGCCGATGCTTCACGTCCTCAGCAGGCGGGAGCTTCCGGAGAACCAAAAACTCCGCAGACTCAGAAACCACAAGGACAACAACAGGAAGCGAGAGCTCCCCGTCCGCAGCAACAAGGCGGAAATCAGCAGCAACGCAACCAGCGTCCGCAACAACAAGGACAAGCTCAGGGAGCTAAGCCTCAGCAGGGCGGACAACAGCCCAGACCGGAAAGACAGCAGCAGCCGAATCGTCAGCAGCAACAAGGTCAGCAGCAGCAGGGACAGCAGCCGCGACCGGATCGTCCGCAGCAGCAGAATCGTCCTCCTCAAAATCCGAGACCTCAGCAAAATCCTGATTCGGGTGCTGCACCTGAAGGACAGAAACCTAATCCGGAGCGAAGTGGTTCCAGTCGTGGTCCGCGTCAACGTCCCGGTCAAAATCAGGGTGGATCAGAAACGCCTCCTTCTCCGCAGGAATCCTGAAAAAAATATTTCTCTTCTGAGAATCTTAAGATGTAATCAAAAATGATAATGGGAAATCATTCATCCATGAAAAAAATCTCAATGCTTGCTTTCCTGTTGATCGGAATTGTGTTGAGTTCATGCGACAACAAAGTAGTTTTTGAAAAAAATATTTCCCTGCCTGAAAATCGTTGGGAAGCATCAAACATAGTACATCTGGAGACTACGATAGAAGACACTTCCGCTGCTCACAATCTTTACATCAATATCAGAAATGCGGGAGGTTATCAATTCAGTAACCTGTTTGTCTTTTTTACAACGACGACACCAAAGGGAGAAATTGAACGTGATACTGTAGAGCTCACACTTGCCGATGAGCGCGGGAAATGGCTGGGTGACGGATTGGGCGATATCTGGGATAACCGGATTCTTTTCAAACGCAATTTCCGTTTCCCTCAGAGCGGTATTTACAAATTCGATTTACAGCAAGCGATGCGTGTACCAATTCTTCCGCAGGTGATGGATGCGGGGATTAGGATTGAGAAGGCGGAGTAGGGTTCCGAGTTTCGAGTTTCGAGTTTCGAGTTTTTAGATTTTAGATTTTAGATTTTGTTGGAATTTGCTAAATCAATCAACGATCAGCAATCAAAAAATATTTCTGCTGAATATTAATCTTCGCAAAAAGCTAATCACACTTCACTCTTCACACTTCACACTTCACTGTTTCGACCCTCGTCTCCTGTCCCTTGTCACTTTAATTATTATTAAGGCTGCGGACAAAAGAACAATCAGAAAAATATAGAAATCGGAACGCCGGTTTTCTGCGATGAGTTTTTTGTTTTGCAGTTTGAGTGAGTCTACTTGTTTACTCAGTGTATCGGACAATTGCTGGAGGTTCAACAATCTTTCTTCATTCGTATTCGCGCTGTAGGTCAGATTAAGTTTTTCGAAATTTTTATAGTCCAGCATTCTGTTGAGAGCATTGATGATGCGATTGTCGGCATCAACAATTTCCTGGAGCCGTGCCTGGCTTTCGCGGAGATCTGATTTTGTTCTTTGTCCGAAAATTCCGCTGCGTTCCCGAAGTGATGCGGAATAACTATCAAAGAGAACTTTCCTTTCCTGCAATAAATTCATCAGATCTGTTCGGGCGGTAACCAGCGGTGACAGCTTTTGGGCCGAGAGATTCTGGCTGAGTAGCAGAAGAAGCAAAACGAAAAATCGCATTTGGCAAATGTATCCCTAATAAACGCCGGTTTTTGAAAAAAATTCCCTCTCCTTGAGTAAAAAACATTGATTTTAAAGAAATTTGGTTCAATCCGGCCAAATCCTTCTTTTTTCTTTGTTGATGCGATTCAAAAAAAGACAGTTCTAATTCCGGGAGTTGGGGCTCTTGAAAGCCTTCAATTTGCTGTGATTTGAAGTCGAAAATCCTACCTTCGCAAACTCATGAATTAAGACTATGAAAAAAATAATCTATTTTATCACAAGCGCTTTCGTGTTGTTCACCTGCAGCATCAACAGCTTAGAGGCTCAAACAACAAAACCGAAACCGAAACGTCCGTTGCCAAGCAATGCGACTCCGGCTAAAAATTCAGCTGTAAAACCTGCTCCATCAATTGAGCACCAGGGATCACAAATCGCGATTCAAAAACCGGAGCCTAAGGACAAAATTCTGCCTTATAAAATTTTCCAGAACAAACTTCCCAACGGACTAAATGTTGTGACAATTCCTTATGAAAGCAAAGGTGTCGCATCCTTTTATATCGTTGTTCGTGTAGGTTCACGCAATGAGATTGAACCCGGCAAGACAGGATTCGCTCATTTCTTTGAACACATGATGTTCCGTGGGACAAAAAAATATTCCAAGGATAAATACAGCGCGGTACTGAAATCTACCGGAGCTTCAGCAAATGCAAATACCAGTCTGGACAGAACACTCTATCACATGACCGGTGCATCTGAAAAACTCTCAACCATGTTTGAACTAGAAAGCGACCGCTTTATGAATCTTGATTATTCTTTGCAGGATTTTAAAACAGAAGCCGGTGCAGTGAAGGGCGAATACACGAAAAACTCTGCTAGTCCGTACACGAAGCTGGATGAAATGATCCAGAATACAGCTTTCAGTAAGCACACTTACAAGCATACTACCATGGGATTTTGGGAAGACATTGTGGACATGCCTAATCAGTATGAATATTCACGAACTTTCTTCAACAGGTATTATCGTCCGGAATATTGCACCATCATTGTTGTTGGTGACGCGAAGCCGGAAGAAGTGAACCGACTCGCTGAAACGTATTTCGGATCATGGAAAAAAGGGAATTATGTATCTACAATTCCGGCTGAACCTGTTCAACTGAAAACATTGTATACACATCTTCAGAAGGCAGGTTTTCCCCCATACCTGAGTTTGAATTTCAAAGGGCC
Source organism: uncultured Flavobacteriales bacterium (assembly GCA_964391495.1). Lineage (GTDB taxonomy): Bacteria > Bacteroidota > Bacteroidia > AKYH767-A > 2013-40CM-41-45 > JADKJP01. The sequence continues at coordinate 7,023 of CAYMMN010000036.1, forward strand.
TGCCCACAATGATGCGGCTATTGACCTGCCTGCTCTTGATTTACTTTTCTCGGTGTATTTCTCTGAAAATTCCGACTTGTACAACAACCTGGTGATAAAAGAAACTAAAGCACGTTCTATCAGTGGAGGAGTTTACAATACACGCGATCCTTTTCTGATCACCATGGAAGCATCGCTAACCGACACAGCAAATTTTCAGCCTGTAAAAGACGCATTCATGAATACCCTGATGAAAGCGGGGGAAAGCCCGGTGGATGCCCAAATCCTCAATGAAGCTAAACTCAATCTGAAAAATAGTTTTAAAATGAGAATCGACAATCCGAGTGCAATCGCGGAATCGATCAGTTCATTCACATGGCTCACCGGTAACCCTGAATCACTGAACAACTATTACAACATGTACGACCAGGTGACTGCGGAAGATTTGATGAAAGTTGCAAAAAAATATTTCCGGTCGGACCGACTTACTATCGGCACCATTTCTCCAAACGCGAAGGAGAACCTGAAATAATATCTTTATTCAAACAAAAAAATTCTCACGTATACTATGAATACTTTCAAAATAGTTCGTTACAGCATCTTTACCCTGTTCTTTTTGTTACAGGGATTTAATGGCATCGCACAGGAGCTTGTTGAGTTAAAGCAACCCAAATCAGGCAAGGTAGTTATCAAGTTAATGTTTCGAAACGGCTCCATCTCTGATCCTGCCGGCAAAGAAGGCATTACTTATCTCACTGCCAACCTGATGGTGAATGGAGGAACTGAAAAACATTCAGCTACGGAAATTCAAAAAATGATTTATCCCTGGGCCGCACGAATGAGTAGTTTCACAGATAAAGAAGTCAGCACTCTTACCTTTGAATTTCCATCAGAATATCTTGAAAAAATTTCCGGATTAATACAGGAAATGGTACTTCAACCGGGATTCAAAGAAGAAGATTTTAATCGTTTGCTTTCAAATCAGAAAAATTATGTTGACGAAGTAATCCGTCAGTCTTCTGATGAGGAATATGGTAAAAAATTCCTTGAATATGTTCTTTTTAAAGGTACGCCTTACCAACATCTGACTCAAGGCACCACAGCTTCTTTAGGAAGCATGACCTCCGAAGATGTGGCCCGTCATTACAAACAAGCTTTCACCCGTACGGGCTTGTTGGTAGGCATTGCAGGAGATTATCCAGAGTCTTTTGCACAGAAACTTTTGACAACATTGCAGGCCCTTCCTGAAAACACAGGGTCTGTTTCAGATCCTGTAAAAATAGATCCGCCTCAGGGACTCGTTGTCGATATTATTTCCAAACAAGGTGCAATTGGTACAGCGATATCCGCCGGGTTTCCATTGAATATTACACGTGAATCTGATGATTTCGCAGCGCTTATGGTAGCTAATTCCTGGCTGGGAGAACACCGGAAATCATATTCCCGTCTTTACCAGAAAATTCGCGAACAACGTTCCATGAATTATGGCGATTACTCGTATATCGAATGGTATGAAAACGGTGGAGGAAATATGTTACCGGTTTCCGGAACACCTCGTCATGCAAATTATTTCAGTATATGGTTGCGCCCGGTACAAACAGCTAAAAGCCTGAAATCTCAATACAGTGGCATGGATTCCCTGAGAGAAGGACATGCACGCTTCGCTTTACGCATGGCATTACGTGAATATTCACAGCTTGTAAATAACGGTTTAACACAGGAGCAATTTGAAGAAACCCGAAATTTTCTGTTGAGTTATACCAAATTGTATATTGAAACCACCTCGAATAAATTAGGGTTTCTGATGGATTCGAAGTTTTATGGTCGTACCGACTGGATAACGGAAGTTGGTCGTCAACTGGCACATTTGAAACTCGAGGATGTAAATTCAGCTATCAAAAAATACTGGATTCTTGGGAAAATGAACATTGTGATGATTACGGATAAAAGTGAAGTAGAGGGATTAAAACAAGGACTTGAATCCGGCAGTGAATCTCCTATGGTTTATTCTCCGGCACTGCGCTCCAGTTTACCTGAAGAGATTTACGTAGACGACAGGGAGGTTTCGACATTCCCTATGCCCGTGATCGAAGTGCGGGTTACAGAATCCTCCGATACTTTCGGAAAAAAATAAAAATCGGGATCATCAGTCGCAGGTATCCTGCTGAACTTAAAAACGCGGATTGGTATCACACCATCCGCGTTTTTTTCTAATATGTAATTTTCTGAAATAAATCAATTCCGGAAATTGGGATGCGGACTAAGTAATTTATAAAATACAAAAGTGATGGTTGAGAACAAGTGCGGAAAAGTAAATTAAACCCATCCGGCGCAACAATCTAATTAACATTTTTTCGTTATTCTCCTGTATGTTCAAAGTGTTGGAAAGTTCACTGAGTCTTTGTTTAAATTCGTAAAGGAAAGCCTCAATTTTTACTACTTTTAACCCTTCGGGAACTCCATTATCGTATGCCAAAATCCTCAAAACCCAGTTTCAGGAATTTCATCCTCATACTCTGGCTCTTGGTTTTTTCTCCGCTTCTCATTCTGTCAGGAGTAATATTTTTCGCTTCCAAAGGCTGGATCGGTGAAGAGTTGCCAACTTTCGAAGAACTGGAAAATCCACAGAGTAATCTGGCTGCGGAAGTGATCTCAAGTGACCAGGTAGTTTTAGGGAAGTACTATACACAGAACCGTACGAATGTTCATTATTATGAACTTTCACCCAATGTCATCAATGCTCTGAAAGCAACGGAAGACATCCGTTTTGAAGAACACAGCGGTGTCGATATCCGGGGTCTGTTGCGTGCCATTGCCGGAGCCGGAAAGTCCGGTGGAGGAAGTACCATCACACAGCAGCTGGCAAAAAATCTTTTCCATGAAAAGCCCGGGTCCAAGATTGAACGGGTCATCCAGAAAATCCAGGAGTGGATCATCGCGGTAAGACTGGAACAACAGTATACAAAAGAAGAGATCATGGCCATGTATCTCAATACTGTTGAATTCAGCAGCAATGCCTTTGGAATAAAATCCGCTGCCCGTACATATTTCAATCAAACCCCGGATTCACTGAACATTCAGGAATCTGCGGTGCTGGTTGGCTTGCTAAAAGCGCCAACGATGTATAGTCCGGTTCGCAATCCGAAAAATTCGCTGGCCAGAAGGAATGTTGTACTCGGTCAGATGCTGAAGTACAAATTTCTCACTGAAGAACAGTTTGATTCCATCAAAGCACTTCCGATAAAACTGAATTACCAGGTTGATGATCACAATTTCGGTCTGGCTACTTATTTCCGGGAATCACTTCGGTCAGATATGTTGAAATGGTGCAAGGAACACATCAACAATTCAACCGGCAAGCCATACAATTTGTATAACGACGGCTTAAGAATCTATACCACCATCGATTCAAGAATGCAAAAGTTCGCCGAGGCGGCCATGAAAGAACACATGACCGAGTTGCAAAAAAAATTCTTTGATCACTGGAAGGGAAAAGATCCATGGGAAGAACACAAAGAGGTCCTCACCGAAGGGATGAAACGTTCTGATCGCTACATCGCTTTAAAAGCGGCGAAAGCAAGTGATAAAGAAATTAAAAAAGCGTTCGCGACAAAGACCAGGATGACGATCTTCTCCTGGAAGGGTCCCATTGATACTACACTTACTCCGATGGACAGCATCAAGTATTATAAAAAAATGCTGCAGTGCGGATTTATGTCGATGGAACCACAAACCGGTTATATCCGTGCATGGGTTGGTGGAAATGATTATCGCTTTTTCAAATATGATCACGTGAAGGAAGGAAAACGTCAGGTTGGCTCAACCTTCAAACCCTTTCTCTACACGCTGGCGATGCAGGAAGGATATTCTCCCTGTTATAAAGTTCCGAATGTACGTGTAACCATTGAACTTCCCGGTGGACAACCCGCATGGTCACCTGAAAACGCGGATGGAAAATACGGCGGTATTCTCACTTTGAAACAAGGTTTGGCTGAATCCGTAAACAGTATTTCTGCTTATCTGATTAAACAATTTGGTCCACAGGCTTTGATCGAAGTCGCGCACCGGATGGGCATTACCAGTGATTTACCCGCTGTGCCATCAATTTGTCTGGGAACCGCAGATGTATCAGTGTATGAAATGGTCGGAGCTTATTCCGCTTTTGCTAACAAAGGTGTATGGACAGAGCCGATCTATCTAACACGCATCGAAGACAAAAACGGCAACATACTTCAGGAATTTGTTCCACGCAAAGTGGAAGCCATCAGTGAAGAAACCGCTTACCTCATGCTTAATCTCATGCAGGGCGTTGTTCAGTTTGGTACCGGTGCACGTTTACGAGGGCAATATAAATTCAACAATCCCATTGCCGGAAAAACCGGTACAACACAAAATCAAAGCGACGGTTGGTTCATGGGAATTACTCCTGAACTGGTTTCCGGTTGTTGGGTTGGCGCAGAAGACCGCTCTGTACATTTCCGTTCTCTTGAACTAGGACAAGGAGCAAGAACAGCAATGCCAATCTGGGCATTGTACATGCAAAAAGTTTATGCTGATAAAACCCTTGATGTTTCCAAAGGAGATTTTGAAGCTCCAAAAGAACCACTAAGCGTGGAACTCAACTGTGATAAGTACAAACAAGCAGGTGAGGAGAAGTCGTCTTCGTTTGATAAGGACAACTTCTAGTTGGTTGTTGGTTGTTGGTTGTTGGTCTTAAAAAAAATATTTACACTTCACTCTTTATCATTCACTATAAATAATTCAAGCAATGAACAAAGTAGTAGCAAACGCGGAAGAAGCAATTAAAGGAATCGAAAATGGAATGACACTGCTTGTAGGCGGTTTTGGTTTGTGTGGAATTCCGGAGAATTCAATAAATGCATTGGTAAAAAAAGGTGTGAAAGACCTCACCTGCATTTCCAATAATGCAGGGGTTGATGATTTCGGTCTTGGATTGTTATTGAACAATCACCAGGTAAAGAAGATGGTATCATCCTATGTTGGGGAGAACGCAGAATTTGAAAGACAAATGCTGAGTGGCGAACTGGAAGTAGAGCTGATCCCTCAGGGAACCCTGGCTACTCGTTGTCTGGCTGCCGGTTACGGAATGCCAGCGATATTTACTCCGGCCGGTGTAGGTACTGAAGTAGCGATTGGAAAAGAAGTAAGAAATTTTAACGGGAAAGATTACCTCATGGAATATGCTTTTGATGCGCCATTCGCGATTGTAAAAGCATGGAAAGGTGATACCGATGGAAATCTCATCTACCGTGAGACTGCACGTAATTTCAATCCGCTCATGGCAATGGCAGGAAAAATCACGATCGCAGAAGTGGAAGAGCTTGTGCCGGCGGGTAGTCTGGATCCGGACCAGATCCACACTCCGGGAATTTATATTCACCGTATTTTTAAAGGAGAAAAATACGAGAAGCGAATTGAGCAAAGAACTGTCCGGAAAAAAAGTTAATTCGTTCCGGATTCACATACATCATGGAAATTCCGCTTCAGCTGACGGGATTTCCATTTTATAATTTTTGACCTTTCTATCGATGAATCGAACGGCTCTTCTTTCCTTTTTTGTCGTTTTGATTTTTGTGGTTGTTTTTTTCAAACCCGTTTTCCTCCATCCGAATGATACAATGCTTACCGCTGATGGCGATGGCATCAAGACGTATACCATGATTGCAGGTCATATCCGCAACGACAGCAGCTGGACGGAATATAAAAACATGAATTATCCATATGGACAAACGCATGTTTTTACGGACGGACAAACCCTTGTTACAAACGCCTTAAAATTTCTTGCAATACCATTTCCCTGGTTCGAAACGCATAGCGTGGGTATCAGTAACCTTCTCTGGTTACTTTCCTTCCCACTCTGCGCTTTTTTTCTTAGTCTGATACTCCTGAGACTTTCTTTACCAAAAACATTTGTAATTATTGCCGCCGTTTCAATTACCCTGCTGTGTCCACAGCTCTTTCGTTTACAAGGCCATCTTACTTTATCCTACGCATTTTGCTTTCCACTCAGCTGGTGGTTGCTGATTAAATACGATGCAGGAGAAAAAAGGGAGATAACCGGGATAACGCTCATTCTATTAAACACGCTGTGGTTTTTTATTCATCCCTATTTCAGCGCCATTCTTATTGCGTTTACAATTTGTTATGCCGGAATTTCTGTTTTATCGAAACAAAAATTCATTTCGAAAAACAAAAAGCTCTACGTGGGATACATCTTTCAAATCCTTATACCTGCAATTCTGACTCAGATCATTACTTCCGCTATCGATTTTCATCAGGGAAGACCAGTACGACCAACGGGATTCTTTGAGCACTTCGCTACATTCGCAACGGTATTTCTTCCGCTGAAAGCTCCTTTTCACAACCTGATCACCAAACCACTTGGTTTCTCACAGTCTCATTGGGAAGGCTGGGCTTATATTGGACTGGCAGGAGGTTTAATGGCAATTTTTTTACTGTTCCGATTGTCACGATTTATTCTTCGCAAAAGGTTTGACAGAATTTTATTTCCCGGTCGAACGCTCTGGCTGTCTGTTTCAATGAGCGCGGCAATTGTACTGTTGATCTACGCGATGGCAGTTCCATTTCGCATTGGAGGCGAGCCTTTGCTCAACTGGATTACAAGCCTGAGACAATTTCGATCTCTCGGCCGGTTTGCATGGGTATTTTATTTTGTATTCGGTGTTTTCAGTTTTTATACAGTTTGGTTGATCTATAAAAATCTGAGAGTACACGGAAAAAATAAATTCGCGCTTTTTCTGATCGGATCATTCACTGGCTTGCAATTGCTCGAAGGTTTTTCGCAATTCAGGATTGTTGCAAAACAATGCGTGAACTCTCCAAATTATTTCAATGAAAATGTTTTACCAAAAGAATACAAAGAATTACGCGATGAACTGAATCGCATCAGAACAAATTACCAATGTCTTGTTCCGCTTCCTTTTTACCATATCGGTAGCGATAATTTTACCACCGCGGATCCACACGAAAGTCTGAGAGCTTCTATGGTAGCATCGTACTGGTGTAACTTTCCCTTGCTTTCATCCTCTGCTGCCCGCTCACCCATTCCGGAGGCAAAAAATATATTACAGTTTTTTTCTCCCTCCTTCATTGCAAAAAATATCGAAACTGACCTTCCTTCAAAAAAACCATTTCTCATTTTGAAGACACTGGAGCCATTAGACCTGCAGGAAAACTATCTTTTGCAAAAAAGCACTAAAATATGGGAGAACACTTCATTTAGTCTGTATACGCTGGCCTATGATTCTGTTTTTGAATCCAAAAACAAAATAAATCAACAGACGCCGGAAGTATTCGTGGTAAACAGCGGCAAACAAATCTTTTCTTCTGATCCGGGATATTTTTACTACAATGGATTTGACTCAACTGCAAAATCAAATCCACGATACGGAATTGGCTGCTTTGAAGGAAATAAGAATCGTGAGAACCTCCTCATTGATCATGCGGATTTGCCGTTTGAATCCGGTAAAGAATATTTGCTTACGTATTGGCACAACAACCGCGAAGAAGGAGCCAATCAGATCGATCTTGTGATGATCGCTGAAAACCCGCAAAACGGACAACAACAAACGCTCTTTTCCTGTACTCCTACTCGTGCGAAAGTAATTGACGGAAATTGGTCCATGGTACAACAAACATTCATAGCTCCCGAAAAGCCGGTAAATTATACCCTTAAATTTTTAAAAGACCCCCATTCTGATCAGCAATTCTTCGCCGATGAGTTACTGATTCAACGTTCGGGTTCCGGCATTTATTTGTTATCAAAATCAACCCGCAATAAGAACGATTCAGTTTTTATAATGAATAATATAGCTATTCCGGGAGGCCATTTTGATCATCAGTAGTCAATGACCAAATATTAGCATTTTCTGATTTGTACAAATATTCCTCCTCATAAAATTTCTTTACATTTGAATTTTCGCAATTATAAGATTGCCCTGATTAAAGAGATCAACATCAACGCCGGTTCATATCATTATGCAGAATAATCAATCCATAAAAAGCAAAATTTCAATCTTTATCATTTTCGCTTTTCTTATGTCCTGCTTTTTTATCAATGGGGAGAACAGAAGGGATCAGATTGTAAGCGATGTTGTTTCATACTATGGTTATCTACCGGCATTTTTTATTTACCATGACGCGACTCTTTCATTTATTGACCGTGATGATGGTGCACTCAAATTAAAATACTGGCCCGAAACAACTCCCGATGGGAAATATGTATTGAAGACTACCATGGGTCTGAGTATTCTATACATGCCATTTTTCTGGCTTGCTCATGCATATGCCAATGTCTCAAATTATGCTGCTGATGGTTTTTCCAGGCCTTACCAGACATCTCTTGTCATCAGTTGTTTTTTCTATCTATTGATTGGATTATGGTATTTACGAAAACTACTCCTGAACTATTTTTCAGATGGTATTACCGCTCTGACAATACTCTGTATTTATTTTGGTACGAATCTCGTCTGGTATACTACACGTGAAGCGGCTATGTCACATGCATATTTATTTTCAATCATCTGCGTATTCTTATATTTCACTGTAAAATGGCATGAGAATCCATCCTGGAAAAATACTTTCATTGCAGGTATATTGATTGGTCTGGCCACATTGATTCGACCAACCATGTTGTTATTGAGTTTGCCATTTGTTTTTTATTCGGTAAATTCATGGAGCACGTTTTTGGGAAAGATTCAGTTTTTCTGGAAAGAACGGATGCAGATCCTCCTGATTTTCGTTTG
>CAYMMN010000037.1:0-15594 GCA_964391495.1 uncultured Flavobacteriales bacterium
CTTAGGTTCAATAACTTAATAACCCAATAACTTAATAACTAATTAACTCCAAAACTCACTTCGTCGCAATCAGATAGATATCCCAGCATTTGTCCAGATTGCTGGTTTGTAAATGAAAGTCCTTTGTGCTGATGTCGGTGGTAGTACTCACTTTTTCCTTGAGTTTACTGCGCATCATATTGGTAACCAGGTTATAAGGTTTGGTAAGCCATGCTGATGGCAAACGCTGGTGCAATTTGAAAACGTCCCACTTCAGGATCATACGAACAAACTTTCCGTTTTCTTCATAGTATTTATTTACTCTCTCATTCCCGTTCAATCCCTGAAGCTCAAAAGATTTAGTGATCGATGAAACTTCAGTTCTCATTTCATCAAAAGTGTATTCATGTACATGAAATGGATTTCTTGCCAGAGACATCTTATTATTAGGAGTAGTTACCAGGAGCTTTCCGCCCGGCTTCAGTACTCTTAAGCATTCTTTGATGAATTCCGCACGGGGATGGATGTGTTCAATAAACTGGAAAGAGGTGATGACATCGTAACTCTGATCTGCCAATGGCAATGGTGGAATGACTGCTCTTTCAAAATTCAGATTTTTAATTGAAGCGTACTGGTTCCTGTTCGATTGAATAGTCGCTTCATCATAATCCAGTCCGGTAATTTCAGAGGCAGATTCTGCCATAAGTGCTGTACCGTAGGCATTGCCACATCCAACATCCAATACTTTTTTCCCAGTGATAAATGGCCTTGCGAATTCGTATGCAAACTGACAACGCTGATACGTTACATTATTGGCCTCATCGTGATGGGCACGCTCGTGTGAACTCATAGTTTTTCAATAAGGGCCTCAAAGGTAAAAAGTTCACTAAACTTCTATCAGAATTTCTAAAAATCAAAAAGCTTATAAAATTCCCACAAACAAAAAAGACGAATTCCCGTTCATTTCCGGAGAATTCGTCTTCAAATTTCTTTAGATCTTCTTAGTGAGAAACCACCAGACGTGCAGTTTTCAACTCACGTCGATCAGCTACTAGCTTATAAAAATAGACGCCATTCGGCAAATCAGCTGTTTCCATCCGAAGCATCGAAACCGGCTCTTTTACGATCACTTCTCTAACCATTTTGCCTGTCAGATCAAACAAACGAAGTTGTACTCCTTCTGTATGCGGTGTTGTTAATTGAATGGAGAAAGATGCATTTGCAGGGTTCGGAGCCGCGGTAATGTTTTCATTTTCAGAAATGGTATGATCCGAAACACCTGTAAGTGTTGCGGGAACCCATGCACTAAGATCAATATAATAAAGGTGATTGCCACTGCCGTTATCTTCGTCTGTCAGGTAAATTTCATTACTGCTCCAGAAAGTAACTGCTTCTTTTTGTGTCCAGGTACCACTGATGTTAATTTGTGTATGCTGGCCTTCAAAGAAATTACTTCCCTGAAAATTTCTGAACAGATGTAAATGTGTATTTGAAATAAGTATCAATGTTGAACCATCCGGACTGATATCTGCAGAAGTGGTTCTGTCGTTGGTATAAAAACTATCTACCAGTGTCGCAACATAAGTACCGGGAACATCCGGCAAAGAATACATTTTTGTGTAGCCTATCGCTGATCCGTCTGTTTTTGTAAAGAGAAAAAGATGTCCATTGTGATGAACAAATGATTCCACATCAAAATTCATCCAGGCGGAAGGAAACTGCTGCTGGTCCGGGTAAGAGAAATTAATTACTTCAGCAGTAACAGATGAACCTGAAACAGTAGAAGGATAAGGAGTACGGTAAATGTGCAGATTTGTACGATCACAGGCATTATTCCCGAAATCTCCTATAAACATATAAGTTCTGGAATAATCATGGGTAATGTCTTCCCAGTCATAATTCACTGCTCCAACCACATTCACTGTACGGGTCAGTGTACCTGAATTGCTGACTTTATAGAGATTATTGTCTCCATAACCGTCGTTATGAGTCCAGAAACTGGATCCACCTGTGTAATCCACACCGGAAGATTCAATCACCTGTCCTGGCAAATTGCCCATAACCGTAGCGTTCACAGCAAGAAGCCTTGCGCTGGAAAAGCCCAGTACGGTGCAGACAATAAAAATTCTTAAGAAGAAATTAAGTAGCGTGTTTCTCATTGAAAATTATATTTTGATTAAGGATTTTTCTTCCCCTCTGAAGGAAAATGAATGATCAAAATATACAACGGCGCAAATGTAAAACAATTCTTAATTAAATGATAATCTTACAGTTAAATACCAATTCCCCCCTCTTCATTTTATCAACAACTGAACGCAGTTTTTGAAATAAAAAGAGGCACTTTCTTAAAATGGGAATGAATTTAGGATGAAAAAAAATGCTGTTTAACATAATACTGAATTAAGGACGTCGATTTTTCCTTTCATGAACTATTGGAATGAACAGAATGACTATCAAAAATCAGTTTCCGGCTCAAAATTTTAGTGCCTACAGGCCAAAGTTTTAATAGCTGACGTTCAATTTTTCATTGAAAACCACTCCAAACCATTTTATCATTTTTCCAGGCAAGTCAGGAATTCATGAGAATTGAACCCGTCTGACTCTGCTGAAAGCGTTTTTAGATGTGCCCTTATTTTATACCTTCGCAGGCTATCAAAATTTTTATAATCTCCTATGAATTATAAACGTACCAACAACCTTGTCGGCTGGTTCACGTTCCTCATCGCCGCGTATGTGTATATCTCTACGATCGAGCCAACAGGAAGCTTTTGGGATTGTGGTGAATTTATCGCTACAGCTCACAAACTGGAAGTAGGTCACCCACCGGGCGCTCCACTCTTTCTCATGCTCGCACGAATCTTCATCCTTTTTGGCGGAGACAATGTGCGTATATATCCGATTGCTGTAAATATTTTATCAGCATTGATGAGTGCCTTCACTATTCTCTTCTTGTTTTGGACAATCACCGCGCTTGCACGTAAAATCGTAATCGGCAAAGGTGAAATTTCAATGGATAAACTCATCGCAGTTATGGGTGCCGGACTCGTCGGAGCCCTCGCCTATACATTCAGTGATTCGTTCTGGTTCTCTGCTGTAGAAGGTGAGGTATATGCTAGCTCATCATTTTTCACCGCGATTGTCTTCTGGGCAATTTTCAAATGGGAAAATGCCGCAGATGAACCACACAATTTACGATGGTTGATCCTCATCGCTTACTTGATGGGACTCAGTATTGGAGTTCACTTGTTGAACCTCCTTACCATTCCCGCCCTTGCCTTTGTAATCTATTTCAAAAAATACAAGGTATCCACAAAAGGAATTATTTATACTGCTATTCTGGGAACACTTGTACTTGGTTTCATCCAGTATGGAATTATCCAGGGAGCAATTACCCTTGCCGGAACTTTCGACCGGGTCTTTGTGAACGGATTCGGAATGCCATTTGGTTCAGGAATTATTTTTTACGCTTTACTCATCGTCGCAGGCGTAATCTGGGGTTTGATCTACACCAAGAAAAAAAATCATCCGATCTGGAACACAGCGATTCTTTGTTTCGTCTTCATCATGATTGGTTACTCTTCCTTTGCTCAGATTGTAATCCGCTCAGCGGCGAACCCTCCGCTCGATGAGAACAATCCTGAAAACGTTTTCAATTTCATTTCCTACCTGAAACGTGAGCAATATGGAGAGCGTCCGTTGTTTATCGGTCAATACTACAATGCAAAAGTTATTGATCAGAAAGTCGGCGATGATACATGGGCGAAAGTTGAAGGCGAATCAAAATATGTAAAAGGTCCTTCTAAAATTGACCCTGTTTACGAACAGGATAAAACTACTGTCTTCCCACGGATGTGGAGCAATCAGCAAAGTCACATCAACGAATACAAAAAATGGGCAGATGTAAAAGGTGACCGCACTCCGACTTTTGGAGAAAATCTGAAATTCTTCTTTGTTTATCAGATGGGAGAAATGTACTGGCGTTATTTCATGTGGAATTTCGCCGGACGTCAGAATGATTTACAGGGACCAGGAGGTATTACCAAAGGTAACTGGCTCAGTGGTGTCAAATTCATCGACGAAATGCGTCTTGGTCCGCAGGATAACATCCCTGAAACCATGACCAATAACAAAGCTCGCAACTACATGTATTTCCTGCCCTTTATTCTTGGAATCATCGGAATGGTTTACCACTATTCACGCGATAACAAAGATGCATGGGTTGTCATGTTGCTCTTCTTCTTCACCGGTATTGCGATTGTGATCTATCTGAACGGAACACCACTCCAACCACGTGAACGGGATTATGCTTATGCAGGATCCTATTATGCATTCGCAATCTGGATAGGTCTAGGTGTACTTTCGCTGTATGAGTTTTTGAAAAAACGTGTTCCTGCTACTGCTTCAGCAGTTGTCACTACTGCGCTTTGTCTTGTTGCGGTTCCTGCTGTCATGGCCAAAGCGGAATGGAATGATCATGATCGTTCTAACCGTTATACTTCCCGTGATTTCGCGACCGATTATCTCAACTCCTGTGCGCCAAATGCAATTTTGTTTACAAATGGTGATAATGATACATTCCCATTATGGTATGTTCAGGAAGTGGAAGGCGTGCGTACAGATGTGCGTGTTGTCAACCTGAGCCTCCTGAATACCGAATGGTATGTTGATCAGTTGAAGCGTAAGTATTATGATTCTGATCCAATCGCTATCAGCTGGACTCAGGACAAATACATGCTCGGACGTCGTGATTATATTCCGTTCTATGATCGGGGAATTAAAGAACCGGTTGAACTGAAAGAACTTGTTGATTTCATGGGCAGTGATGATCCTCAGGCAAAAGCCCGCACAAATTCTGGCGAAGAAATCAATTACTTCCCGACTAAAACCGTAAAACTCACAATTGATTCTGCTGAAGTAATTGCCAATGGTGTAGTTCCTGCAAAAGATGCGGATAAAATTGTGAAAGTGATGCAGTGGACACTGGATGGAAATTACCTCATGAAGAATGATCTCATGATTCTGAATATTCTTGCCAACAATCACTGGAAACGTCCGGTTTATTTCGCGACAACTGTTGGTTCCGAAAATTACCTGAATCTTGAACCTTACTTCCAGCTCGAAGGACTCACTTACAGAATTGTTCCAATCCGCACTGAATCCAGGAGCGAAATGGTTCCCGGACGTGTCAACACAGACATCATGTACAACAATGTGATGACAAAGTTTGTCTGGGGCAATATGAAAGATCCTGCGGTTTACCTGGATGAAAACAACATGCGGATGACCACAAATTTCCGTATCAATTTCAGCCGTCTCGCCGAAGAACTGATGAACGAAAACAAACGTGATTCAGCGATCAAAGTCCTTGATAAATGCGTAGAAGAAATGCCTGATAAAACTATTCCATACAATTACTTCATGACCAAGATCGCCGAACTCTATTACCGTGCAGCCGGTGCATACAACCGTCAGGATACGCTCATGGCGGCCGATATGGAACTCACTAAGAAGAATGAACTGATTGCAAAAGGTAATGCAATTTCAGAACGTATCGCGGCGATATACGGCGATAATATGAAATACTATTTATCACTGAAGGGAACCAAGTATTACAAACTTCTGGATCAGGACATGAACCAGGCTTTGTATATTCTTCAGTCTTTAACAAGTATTCTGAAACAAACCAACCAGAAAGAGCTTTCGGACAAAACAGAAAAAGCTTTCCTTGGCTTTGCCAAAGAATCCGGATACTAAAACAATTCTATTTTCCATTTATAAAAAGGCTGCCTCGATCGGGCAGCCTTTTTTATTCTTCAAATATCATTGTAATCCTTCCGGCTTTTCGATAATTTTACAGACAACCGGAATTCTCCAACATGTTTCGATTACTTTCTTTCTTTTATCCATCACTGCTTTGGCATGTTCCGGTTAAAGACAAAATTCTTTATCTCACCTTTGACGACGGACCTATTCCGGAAGTCACACCCTGGGTTTTGGAAGAATTAAAAAAGAGAAACATCAAAGCTACATTCTTCTGCATTGGAGATAATGTAAGAAAACACCCTGCGATATTTCAAAGCATCCGTGAACAAGGTCATGTTGCCGGAAATCACACTTATCATCATCTGAATGGATGGAATACCGCCGACAAAAAATACAGTGAGGACATTGAACTTGCCCACAAGTTAATTTCATCCCGGCTTTTTCGTCCACCTTATGGAAAAATCCGGATCTCACAGATCTCCGCTCTCAAAAAAAAATACAGAATAGTCATGTGGGATGTTTTAAGCAAAGATTACGATACCAAACTGAACGGTGAGCAATGCTATCAAAGAGTAATAAAAAGCGCTCAACCCGGCTCAGTGATTGTTTTTCATGACAGTCTGAAAGCGGAGGAACGCATTCGTTTTGCCCTGCCAAAAGTCATGGATCATTTTATCAAAATGGGTTATACATTTGCAGCCTTACCTGAAAATTAAATCAAACATTCCATTTGTCACGGCTCAGTATCCTTTTTCTCTTTATTTTCTTCATGCCCTTAAATGCAGGAGCACAGGAAGCACGTGGTGTCATGGGTGTTGGTCTTTCAGCAGGTGCATCCAATTACGCGGGTGAACTCGACGATAATTTTACCCTCATCTTCACCCGGCCGGGGTTTGGCGCGCATATCAATTTTCTGTTTTTCTCCCGGGTGCATATTCGTCTTGCCGCATTTCATGGACGAGTAACTGCCAGTGACGCGAACGGAGTCAACTTCTCCGGAAACCAATATCGAAATCTGAGTTTTTATTCTGATATAGACGAAGCGGGAATTCACTTCATGTATAAACTGGAAAACAGAAAAAGAGGATTTTCAAAACGAAATCTTATAGCGCCTTATGTATTCGCGGGCTTCGCTTATTTTCAATTCAATCCGAAACGTGACCTGAATGGAAAGACTTATGAATTGCAAAAAGTAGGAACAGAGGGACAATACCTCCAGGGACCATATCCTAAACCCTACTCCCTTCAACAGTTTTCAATTCCTGTGGGAGGAGGCTTTATGCTCAAAGTGACTCAACATTTTGATGTAGGGGCGGAAATCGGTTTCAGAAAAACATTTACCGATTACCTTGATGATGTAAGCACACATTATCCCGACAAACAAGAATTGCTGGCAGCCCAAGGTCCTGAGGCCGTCTTTTTATCCGATCCATCCAATGATCCGGATTATCCCGGGGGTAAACCGAATTTCGGCTCAAGAGGCAATCCTGACAATCTGGACTGGTACGTGTACACCAATATTAACTTCACATATTATTTTACGACCAATCTCTTCAAAGCCTATAAACCCAAAAACAAATTCAAAGGCGATACTTGCAAAGGACTTTTATTCTGACGTTTTTGATTTCGGAAATTACATTGCCAGCTTTTCCTTCAACCAGGTTTTATAATTCAGGATTTCGGAATCCCCTGAATCTTCTTCTTCCGAAGTAAAAATAAGCTGTTTTACTTTTGTCATCAGATTTTTCTCCTGTTTAAGTGAATCACTTTCGATGAGTTTTCCAATGACCGTAACCATTAAAATTTCCCTTGAATTCACCTGCTTGTTGAAGTACTCTTTGAAATCCTTTTTCACCTGACGGATTTTATTTTCGAGGACATCAAAATCTTTTAATTCATAACGGATCATTAATTCGGCAATCGCGATTTTAAATTGTAAGGAACGATCAGCTTTTGCATAACCGTCAAGCAGATAAAGTTTGTTGAGGTTACGAATGGACAAATGGAAATCCTTTTTATCGAACCATGAAACTGCAAGATTGAGGTAAACAAACATTTCATAAAATGGATTGGAACGGATCTTTTCATTCCCCTTCATTTCTTCCAGAATCTCAATTGCACGGTTACGGTCGAGACGAGAATAATTAATTACAAGAGAATTGTAATAGAAGAAAAGGTATTTGTCGTAATACAAACGCTGATATTCCTCCATTGCCAAGCGCAATTGTTCAGTGTAATGCAGGGATTCTTTGAGTTTGTTGTTTTTGAAAAGAGAGTTCACCAGGTACACCAGCATCTGCAATTTCGTGTCGTGATTGGTCCTGACAAAAAGTTTTTCTTCATTAAATTCTTTGAATACTGTCAGCAAATATTCTTCAAGCGCTTTGTAATCTCTTTTTTGCAGAAGAATCTGAGTAACCGCATGATAAATCCTGAATCGCAATTTCGCGCTGCGGATCAGTTCTTTGTCCTGAGAATAATTTTCAACGGTCTGTTGTAACAAGGGGAGAATCGGATTTTCATCCGAAGCAAAGTTCTGCGTCAGTTTCATTTTATAACTAACCACCGCAAGAATATCCTCAATCGCACGCAGCTGGCGGATTTGTTCCTGGTTTTCTTTTCTTTTCTGAATGTATTCTTCAGGATTGATGGATAATAATTCATGAGAAAGCCGGATGAAATCTCCGTAAATGATATCGAGCAATTCAAAATTTTCTGTCTTTCTTGCCTCTGCTTCGGCTTTTTTCAAAAAGTAATTTGCGACCCTTGTATTGTTCCTGCTGAAATAGAATTTTTCAAGTGCCAGCAAATGCAAGGTATAGCCTGTCTCATCATCATCGTAATGTTGAATGAGGGTGCTTTTGTTAAGATCCTGCAGCAAACGATTCCGTAACCGGTAAAAAGAATTTTTATCCTCAGAATGATAAAGTTTTTTGAAAATTTTCTCTTCGTCGTACTCCTCCCCTGTCTTACGCATGTAATCAAAAAGCTGGATATCGAGCCTGTCGTCCCGGTCGTGACTTCGGCTGAGATATACTTTGAAATACCGGACCTGTTCTTTGCTCATTCCGGCGACAATGGAATTTAATATGTCCATATTCTAGTTTTGAACGGGTAAGAAATATAGAAAATATATTTCGAATCTGAAACAGATTTTGATACATTTGGTCAACTTATTAAAACGGACAGGTATGAAACTTCGAAGCTTATTCTTTATCGCTTTTTTCGGACTCAGCATACAGTTGAGTTTTGGGCAGGCAAGGCTCTCCATCACCAACCTGGCAAACTTCCCGGTTGTGGGACAGGACACCGCGTATGATATTCAATCCTACGACTCCGTTACCATTAGTCTGACGAACGTTGGAAATCAGGGTGTGACCGGAGCCTACGACATCCTGCTACAGGGAAACCCGGGGGTTACGGATACAATTTATACCGATACCAGTACTACAAATCAAATCCTTCCGGGCGATTCAGTTATTGCAAGACCCCTCCCTTATCAATTTGATCTGACACATTATGACGATGGAGATAACATTGTGGTAGTTTGGCCTGCGGCAAGAATGGCCGGTGTTCAGTCCGACACACTCACAGTGCATGTGTATTTTGTTCGGTTAAGTGGAATTGATGAAACCGAAACGAAAGCAATTCTGGTCTATCCGAATCCTGCAATTCAGTTTATCAAGCTGGAATCCAGTCCGGATAACGATGTTAAATACGTAAGAATTATTGACTTAAAAGGAGCTGTTGTTTATTACTCAACAGTGTATAAAAGCTACCTGGATGTCAGCCAGCTGAGCCCCGGAAATTACACGATTGAAGTCGGACGAAAGAATGGAAAATCACGTTTCGCAAAAATTATCAAGGAATAAAAGCAATAAATAAAGAATATTGTTGAGTTTAAGGTTTAGGAATACAAACGCCGGTGCAGTCCGGCGTTTGTATTTTCAGGAAACTGAAACATGTTTCGCCTATCTTTGTTCAGTTTTTTATGACAGGAATTCTCTCATATCCGGCTTATTGCACCAGTCTTACCCGTTACTCCCGTTATGTGACACGGGAAGTAAAAGTCGGAGATTTAGGTATCGGAGGTAAAAATCCGATTCGTGTTCAATCCATGACTACAACGGATACTATGAACACGCTGGCAACAGTTGAACAAAGTATTCGGATGATTGAAGCAGGATGCGAACTTGTACGCATCACAGCACCAAGCATCAACGAAGCAAAGAATCTTGAGAATATAAAAAAAGAATTAAGTCGACGGGGATATAACACTCCCCTTGTTGCTGATATACACTTTACTCCCAATGCAGCTGAATGGGCTGCACGTGTAGTGGAAAAAGTTCGTGTGAACCCCGGCAACTACGCGGATAAGAAGAAATTTGAATCGATAGATTATACGGATGCAGCTTATGATGCTGAACTCGAAAGAATCCGTGAACGCTTCACTCCTCTTGTAAAAATCTGTAAAGAATACGGTACCGCAATGCGAATCGGAACCAATCACGGTTCGCTGAGTGACCGCATCATGAGTCGATATGGCGATTCTCCTCTTGGTATGGTTGAATCCGCGCTTGAATTTTTAAGAATTTGCGAGGAGAACGAGTACAAAAATATTGTGCTCTCCATGAAAGCTAGTAATCCACAGATCATGGTTCAGGCTTATCGCTTACTCATCCAAAAGATGGAATTGGAAAACATGAATTATCCTTTGCATCTCGGTGTTACTGAAGCAGGCGAAGGAGAAGATGGAAGAATAAAATCAGCAGTTGGAATTGGAACACTCCTTGAAGACGGTATTGGTGATACTATTCGCGTTTCTTTGACAGAAGATCCGGAGTTTGAAATTCCTGTGGCGCTTTCATTGGTGGAACGTTATGGTGAGAGGGAGAAAGTTCAGAAGGAGATTGTGGGGCTTGAAAGAAGAGACGAAGGACGGGGGACGAGGGACGTTGGGGATGAACTTAAAGTGACTTTACCTTATTCACCGTATGAATATAATCGCAGAAATTCTTTAGCAGTATCAAACATTGGTGGTCACGAAGTACCTCGTGTGATCGCGGATTTTAGTCATAAGGAAAAAATTACTGCCGCTTCTTTATTTCCGATTGGATACAATTATGCAGTAGCAAGCGATAAATGGAACCTGAGTGATCAGGCATGTGATTATATTTATACAGGAGATAAAAGTATCGACTTTGAAATTCCCGGAACATTGGGTGTGATTGTAAATGCATCAAAATGGCAGGATCTGAAAACACGGGATCGACATTTTCCCTTGCTCACTTATTCTGAATTTCTCCAATCGGGAGAACTAAGCGGACAATTAAATTTCATTTCTGTTTCGATCAATGATCTCTTCAAGCCTGAATTCTCCTCAATACAAAGCGCATCAAGGTCAGTATTGATAATGGAAACTTCAAATCCGCACGGGATGGCGGAACAAAGAAGAGCAATGATTGCTTTGATGGAAATGGATTGCAAATTTCCTGTCATACTGAAAAGAAATTATTCAGGAATATCCAGTGATGAATTACAGCTCCATGCATCAACCGATTTCGGAGCTTTGCTTCTGGATGGTTTTGGTGACGGAATCTGGGTTTCAGCTTCTGAAGTCGCTTCAGAAAAAATGATCAACGCGACAGTCTTTGGAATTTTACAGGCTACACGTACTCGTATTTCAAAAACAGAATACATCAGTTGCCCGAGCTGTGGACGAACACTTTTTGATTTGCAGGAAACGACTGCGAAAATTCGTTCGCGTACCGATCACCTGAAAGGTGTAAAAATCGGGATCATGGGATGTATTGTGAATGGTCCGGGAGAAATGGCGGATGCGGATTACGGATACGTTGGAACCGGTCCCGGAAAAATTACTCTATACAAAGGCAAAGAAGTTGTAGAACGAAACATTGATGAGAACCAGGCAGTGGAAGCACTGGTTGAACTGATAAAGAAGCATGGGGACTGGCAGGAAGCGCGCGTTGTTAGTTTTTAGTGGTTAGTGCTTAGTGGTTAGTGCTTAGAGCTTAGTGGTTATTGCTTAGTATTTCTTCTTGTGCACTTTGTGTAAACATTGTGAACTTTGTGGTACAGGATTTTTTCAAATTGAGGTTACATATATTAATTTTCAAAATGCCTGAGCTTCATTTTGTTCCAAGATAACCTTTGATACTTTCTACATATTTTTCAAAAGCCTGAATGCCTTGAGGAGTAATCTTACAGGTCGTAAGTGGATAATTGTCGCGGAAGGTTTTATTTACAGTAATATAATCAGCTTCAGATAATTTGGTGATTTGCACACTCAGGTTTCCTGCCGTTGCACCGGTTTTCTCTTTGAGAAATGAAAAATCCGCCTCCTTCACGCTGATCAGCAAAGACATGATTGCCAATCGCAATTGAGAGTGAAGGAGCGGATCTAGATCTTTAAACATCTTGAGTAATTTCAAAACAAATTTATACTCTGATCAGGAATTAACCAGATTGTTTTCTTTGGTAAATTTAGAACGTAACATGTATCCCGGTACAATATAACCGAAGAGGACTGCAGCAGAAAGAAGAATCAGTTGTGATTCAAAGTTCACAAACATAGCGAAACATGCGAGGGCCCAATTGATGATACCGCCAATGATCAATGGCTTGAATTTCATCGCGCCACCGGAAATAAACAACCAGATTCCGTACACGACCATTACCATCGGGTAGGTTTCAAGACCCAGTTTATTCATGAAGAATAATACAAAGAACAATGAAAAAGCAAATGCACCTAAAACATACATCATGACTTCATCAAGGTAACTTTTGTATTGTTGCTTTTTACTTTCTTTTCTCCCATAAAAATAACTGATCACACCACCCAAAGGCATAAGGATCATCCAACCTATCCAGTTGTATTCAAAATTTATTTTTAGCAAAATATAATTGGAAACACAGGCAATGAATACAAACCATCCCCAAAGGAGATAGAAAAATCCATTGTCTTCAAATTGTTTTTTTGCCGAGTGAATCATTTTATGAATGAGTGCAAGGCTTTCGGCTTCGGTGAGGGGTTGGTTGGACTCCATGGTGGTTAGTGGTTAGTGGTTAGTGGTTAGTGGATGCGGCTAAAATCTAAAATCAAAAATCTAAAATCAAAAATTTTTATTTCCTCCGACATTCTTCAAGCATCTTCATTGCCAGGTCGGCTCCCCAGTGCGGAGCGACAGGCGAATCGGGTTTTTCGGTGGAGAATTTATTTACTGCAGACTCCAGAGTTGGTAAGGCGATCTTTTTTCCTCCGCCATATTCTATGGGAGTATACATGTCAGAAACGCCACGGAGATATAATGCACGCGGATTATCAGGAGAAATCTGCATGGCGCTGTCAAGATAAGCTCTTGAAAGAATGCCAAACTTTTGTCCTCTGTTGTATGGATCTACTGTGATTTTCATACAAGCGGCATAACAACGAAGAATCAAAATTTCCGCATTGTGTGGATTGAGTGAATCGGCAAGAGCGGCGAATCTTGTTGCCTGATCATAATATTTGTCTTTCATCCTGCCTTCCTTTTGTAACATGCCCAATTGCAAAACAGAATACCCTTCATAATAAACAGGCAACCATTCTGCCGGTCTTTCAGTGGAAAGATTTTCAAATGCATGAAATAAATCGTTCCAGGTTTTTTCGTCTTTCGCAGAATCAAGTTGCGCTACTCTGAGTTCCAGACTATCTGTATCGTTCTGCGCGAACGATGATAGAGACAGCAGACAGTAAGCGATTACGAGTTGGTTTTTCAGTTTCATAATAAATCAATCATTGTGGGTACAAACATAAAGTAGTTTATATTATAAACCATAATAATTCGACAAAATATTTTCTACTTAGCTGATTATCAGCCTAATAATTTTGATTGAAGATTGCTTTTACAGCGGATTGATCGAGGAATCCTGGAAAAAAGTATGACTTACAGACCAAAAACTTCCCTTGCGACCCAACCTTTACCCCAGTTTTCCATTTCCTCCGCATTCCAGAGTTCAGGATAAAAAACACGTTTTTGAAAACGCGGTGGGAGATATTTCTGCCAGTTGGTTCCTCCTGTCGCTTTAATGTCTTCTGGATCTTTTTGCAGATAACGTACAGCTGATTTGTAATGACTCAATGGCCAGTTGACATTGACATTCGTATCCAGCATCTTGAGGGAATTGATAATTTGCGGATTGCTCTGATCCGCTTCCGGAAGCATTTTATAAAGTTGCCACAAGTTGCAGGAATTGTATTTCCGTGCGAGCTCGATTAAGTCTTTTGAATATTTATCCTCGAATTGTTGCAACGTGAGTGTCTTCTTGCCGGTTGCAAGTTCAGTTGCTCCGGCCTTCCAATAGATCTTTTCGAACATCTGAGGAATAGAAGCATTTTTGTGTTCGAATTGAGATCTTGAATTTTTATCCACGAGGTGAATGAAATCCGTAGAGCAAATTTCGATCATACGGTATTGCGCACTCTGAAAACCGCTCGCAGGTAACAAACTCATCCGGAATTTCAGGAATTGATCCGGGTCCATACCGGTAACCATGATGTCGAAGGAACGAACGAGGTTTTCGAAATAGCTGTTGATGCGATTGACCCGCGATAAAAAATATTTGCCATCGAGTGGAGAAGCATCTGCCAGTTGTTTGTATTCATGCAGACTGAGTTTGAAATACAACTCGGTAATCTGATGATACATGATGAAAATTTCCTCATCCGGAAAACTGGTTTTGGGATTCTGCAGGGATAATAAAGTATCTACATGGATATAATCCCAATAGGTCAGATAATCCGCGTAGAGTAAGCCATCCAGATAAGACAGGATATCCTGTCCCATTGTGCTAAATTTCTTTTCCAGAGCTTCCAGCTTCTGGACCAGTTCGGGTTTCATTTCCATGGGTTGTAAGGTCGGAAACTCTTAGGAAATAGCAAAAAATGACTTTGCGTCTTTGCGCGCAGTAATTTCGCGCAAAGACGCAAAGGGCGCAAAGATTTACATGCCTTTTAACATTTCAAGTCGTGACCAGCGGTCTTTGATTTCTTCGCTGGCGTGGTTCATGAAACTCAATGCAAGTTCGGGGTCTTTTGATTTTACAACTGTGAACCTTGTTTCGCCATCAAGGAAGACACTGAGTGGCAGAGAAGGTTCTTTGGAATCCAACACGAAGCGTTCACCTTTTGGTTTAGATGGGTTGTAATGGAACAATGGCCAGTAACCGGTCTTCACGGCGTTTTGTTGATGTGTAGGTCCCATGCACATGTCATAACCGTGAGCGATGCAATGGCTGTAAGCAATGACAATGGATGGTCCGGGATAGGCTTCTGCTTCACGAAGGATGCGAACTGTTTGCGCGTCGTTGGCGCCAATTGCAATTTGAGCGACATATGCATTCTCGTGCGCGATCGCCTGCCATGCGAGATCTTTCTTGCCGGTAGTTTTACCATTAATTGAAAACTTCGCGCTCGCACCGAGTGGTGATGCTTTTGATTTTTGTCCGCCTGTATTGGAATACACTTCTGTATCAAGTACCAGGATATTTACATTTTCACCTGTAGAAAGTACATGATCCAATCCGCTGAAACCAATATCATAAGCCCAACCATCACCACCGACAATCCAGATGGATTTTTCGCTGAGATAATCCGCGAGCTCAAAGAGATTTTTCGCTTCCTGTGTTCCGATTTCTTTCAACTTATCTTTTAATGTCGCGATCTGATGTCTTTGCAACTGAATCGCTTTCTCATCGGTTTCTTTTGTATTGACGATGGCTTCGCTAAGATCTGCTCCAACTTTATCTTTCATCTTGTTCAGCAGGTAGGTCGCCAGCTCACGTTTCTTATCC
>CAYMMN010000038.1:0-15356 GCA_964391495.1 uncultured Flavobacteriales bacterium
AAATGAATGTCTTTGTAGTGATAGAAAAATTCTTCATTCAGTTTGTCGGTATTGCCTTTTATTTCTTCCGACCACCAGGCACGAAAATTTTTGATTGCATTAAAAGCATGAGCAGGTGTTTGGTTGACCAATATACTTGCAGTAAAAGAGTTTTCGGTTTTCATGTGCGTGATTTTTATTAGATTGATTTACCGGATTGAATCAATGGCAATAATTTGTTTTGGATGTATTGTGTCCAGGCGGGAGCGCAAGCGTTATAGCACTCAATTGCGGGAGTCAGGCCTTCGTGTGTGAATGTGAGTCGGGTTTTGTTTCCATTTTTTGTTATTTCAAAAATAACTTTGCTTCCGGTCCATTCGTCGGTCTTTTTAATAAAGTTCAGATTGCTATCCGTAATCAGCCAAACTACCTTTTGGGCCGGTATTACTTCCACCAATTTCTGCTTGCTGTAATGCACGTCAACTCCGGCACGAAAAGTAAACTCATCGTTGAGCTTATTTGTTTCTCCGATAAATTCTTCAGAATAATAACCTGACCACCATGCAGGCACATTCAATATTGCGCTGAAAACTTCTTCGGGTGATTGGTTAACATCCAGTGTTAACGTAAAGTCTTTCTGTGTTGTGGTTGCGGGTTTGTTCATTATACAAATATAGGTTTGAATTCCGCTCGTGGCAGGGTGCCAAATAGACATTGTGAAGGGTTGATTTGGACATGACTTATTTTTATCTTTACTCAAATAACTTTCCATGAAACACCTTGCAATCCTGGTCCCAAAAGGTAAAGACAATAACCTCAGCAGTATTGTTGGGGCTTACAAAATATTTTCACGAGCAAATGAATACTGGGAACAAAGGGGAAAAAAGAAACTATTTACGATTCAATTAACCGGTGCTTCTAAAAAAGTTGAATATTATGATGGCGCCTTTTCTGTTAAACCCCATGTTCACATTTCCGATGTCAAAAAAACGGATCTTATAATTATTCCTTCACTGAATCACAACTATCAGCTTGCGGTAAAAGAAAACAAAGCACTGATCGACTGGATAGAGAATCAATACAAACAAGGGGCGCAAATCGCTTCTATTTGTACGGGCGCGTTTCTGCTGGCAGCAAGCGGTTTGCTTGATGGAAAAAGTTGTTCCACGCATTGGTCCGCTGCCGATAATTTTAGAATGATGTTTCCAAAGGTCAACCTGCAACCTGATAGATTGATCACGGATGAAAAAAGAATTTATACCAATGGAGGCGCTTATTCTTTTCTAAACCTGATCATTTACCTCGTTGAAAAGTATTACGACAGGCAAACTGCAATTTTCTGTGCAAAAGTTTTTCAGATTGAAATGGATCGATACTCACAGTCCGCCTTTTCGATCTTTACAGGGCAAAAATTGCATAGTGATGAACTTATAAAAAAAGCTCAATCGTATATAGAAAATCGTATCGATGAAAAAATAACGATGGATGAATTGTCTTCAAAATTATCTGTCAGCCGAAGAAATTTCGATAGAAGATTTATCAAGGCTACAGGAAATACACCGATTGAATATGCGCAAAGAGTAAAAATCGAATCCGCCAAAAAAGCATTTGAAAATAGTCGCAAAACCATCAATGAAGTGATGTATGCAGTAGGCTACTCCGATGTAAAAGCTTTTCGTGAAGTATTTCGGAGAATTACCGGAATGTCGCCTCTAGAGTATAAAGCAAGATATAACAAAGAAGCGTTGAATTAAATTGCTTTAGTAAACGCTGCAAAACGATATATGGCTTACACCAAAAAATTGTTTCAGGAAATTTTTCGATAAGTCAGCAATACGGTCCCGCTCTTAAATACTCTTGAGGATAAAAGCTCCAGATCCATTTTGGAATGGATGTTTTTAAAAATCGGTGTGCCGTTTCCAAGGGCAACAGGATCGATCATAAACTGGTATTCATCGATCAGTCCTGCCTCCGCGAATTGTGTGATGATGCTTCCGCTTCCGAGAATGGTCATGTCTTTGCCCGGAAGTTTTTTGAGCTTACGGATTTCTTCAACGATATTCTCTTTGATCAATCGTGTGTTTTCCCAATCCGCTTTGTTAAGTGTTCTGGAAAAAACAATCTTATTTGCTTTGTTCATGCCCGCAGCGACTACAGGACTATTTTCCATGGCCATCGGACTCGGCCAATAACCTGCCATCATCTCATATGTTACCCTTCCAAACAACAGCGTGTTGCCGCTTTTCATATTTTCCGCCGAAAATTTTCCTTCTTCTTCACCGTGGCGATGCCAGTGAATGTCATTATCCACTCCTTTGTAATATCCGTCGAGTGAGATGAAGTTGAAGCAAGTTAGTTGGGGCATGGTTGTGAATTATGAGTTATGAGTTATGAGTTAAAATAAAATGAAAAATTGGCATAAAAATATTTATAAATTATATTTCTCGCTCTCAAACTATTTCTTCTTCTTCATCTCATCCTCCTTCACCCTGTATCTGACAATATCTTTCACCAGTTTCACAGGAATGGGTTTACCGTGGGGGAATTGAATCGTTCCTTTGCTGGTTTGATAGTCTCCGATTTGTTTGGCGAGGGCTTTGAGGACTCCGGATGTGGGATAAAAACCGATGTGATTTTTTGAGGCGGCAAAATAAACCAGAACACCATTTTGTCGAAAGGCAGGCATCTGGTAACTGATACATTCCTCTGCTTTCGGAGCAGCTTTGCGAATGATTTCGCGAAGTTTTTGAAGCGCCGGTTGAATTTCCTTCGCCTGCAATGCGATGTACTCGTCGATCGTGCTGAATGGAAGTTTCTTCTTGCCAATCATGTGAATGAATGTTGTAGTGGAAAATAAATTCCGTTTAACGTTCAGGCTGTCGCTGTCTCGGCCTTCATTTTTTTGTGATGATAAATATAAGACAATGCTCCGATGAGAATAATCAAACTCATAAACCCTCCGGCTGCTATTCCGCCTCCGATGTAGAGGAGAGAATACATCGCTCCGATCAAATCAAACATCAAACCTGCATAAGCCCATTCCTTCACCCTTGCAAATCCGGGAATAAACAAAACAAGCGCGCCGAGGATTTTTGCTACACCAATAAATGGAATGATGTACAAAGGATATCCCAGCTGATCGTGCATCAGTTGGACCGCATCGGCACTACTGAGAGCATCAGGAATCGCGGAAAAGATCATAAATCCGCCGAAGAGAATGGTAAAAATCCAGTAAAGGGTTTTTATTTTTTTCATTGTGTGTGGTTGGTTTGTTTTTGAGGTTTCGCGAAATGCAAAAGCCAGTGGTTTCCGTATTTATCCGTCAGATCACCGAAGACTGCACCAAAGAAAGAGTTTTCCAACGGATGTTCCGCGCTCCCTCCTTCTGAGAGTTTTGAATAAATCCTTTGGATCTCTTCTTCACTGTCGCAATCCAGCATCAGCGATACCGCATTACCTTTGATTAGTCCGGAATCTCCAACCATATCAGAGCCCATCAAAATCAATGGACCTTTGATCAGGGTGGAATGAAGAATCGATTGCTTCATTTGCTCCGGCATTTTATCAGAGATCGGAGATTCGCCAATCGTTTGAATGCTGAGTTCTCCGCCCAGACATTCTTTGTAAAAATTCATCGCCTCACGGCAGTTGCCGTTGAAGGTTAGATAGGAATTGATTTTCGACATGTGAATTTAAATTCTCAGGCCTCCAGCAATTTTGCAATATCGAATTTTCTCATCTTGAGGAAAGCGTTGGTTACTCTTCCTGCTCTTGCGGGATCGGTCATGAGTTGTGGCAAAATTTCCGGAACGATTTGCCAGGAGAGTCCATAGCGATCCTTCAACCAACCACACATGCTTTCTTCTCCGCCTTCAGTGAGATTGTTCCAGAAATGATCAATCTCTTCCTGTGTCGCGCACATCACCTGCATGGAAATCGCTTCGGTAAATTTGTATAGCGGTCCTCCATTGAGTGCAGTGAAGTGCATTCCATCCAATTCAAAAGCGACAGTCATCGCGGTGCCTTCCGGTTTTTGATGAAATTCAAATCCTTCTTTTCCATAACGACTGACGGCGTTTATCTTCGCGTTTTTGAAAAGCGAAACATAAAATTTCGCAGCTTCTTCCGCATCGCTATCAAACCACAAGCATGGGGTAATTTTTTGTTTGCTCATTTTCTTAAAGATTAATTTGATTCAACGTGTTTTTTAAAATTGTTCAGAATCATTTGCCAACCTGTCCTTTGCATTTCCAGAGAGTTTTGATTTTCCGCGTCAAATGTTTCGAGAACTTTTGTCTGGTTGCCGTTTGAAATAAAAGTGATTTTCACAGTCCGGTTATCGCCAAGTACATAATCAATTTTTTCGTACTGCTTCACTTCAGTGTAAACACCGCCAAAATCAAAACCGAAACTGCCGTCTTTCGCTTCCATGCGTGCAAGAAATTTTCCGCCGACACGCAGATCATTTTCTGCATGTGGTGTGTGCCAGTCGTCTGACGCGTTATTCCATTTGATAATGTGTGCCGGTTCGGTCCAGTATTTCCAGACTTTTTCCACAGGAGCCTCAATAAGTGCTTCGATTGTAATTGCTGTTGTTTTGGTAGTTTCCATTGCTTTGTTTTTTAGGGGTAAGGGAATACATATATATATGTATCGTTATGCCGTCTTAGAACAATGCAAAGATGAACCAAGATTCTAAAATTCCGAGCAGGCATAAACGACATCCTTAGGGGTTGATAACGACAGGCTTCTTGCCTATCTTGCGGGTATGAAAAATGTTCACATCATTATTCCGGAAACGGCTGTTTTAGAGGCAATTGCAGATCCTCATTACACGTTTACCGCTGCAAATGAGTTCTTAAAGTCGGCCGGAAAGGCTCCGCTTTTCAATGTTCATCTGGTTGGATTAAAAAAAGAGGTAAAACTCCTGAATAATCTTGTTTCCGTACATCCCGATTTGCAACTGAAAGAAGCGAATAATCCGGATCTCATCTTCATTCCTGCGCTCAGTGGAGATTTGAAAACCGCTGTTGATCAGAATAAAGATTTCGTTCCCTGGATCGTTGACCACTATCATAAAGGCGCCGAAGTCGCTTCGCTTTGTGTCGGCGCGTTTTTACTTGCATCAACAGGTTTGCTCGATGGAAAAAAATGTTCCACGCATTGGCTTTCCGCGAATGAGTTTCGTGAGCTTTATCCTCAGGTTGAGTTGGTGGATGGCAGTATTATTTCTGATGAGAACAGAATTTATTCCAGTGGTGGCGCGAATTCATACTGGAATCTTTTGTTGTATCTTCTCGAAAAGTATACTGATCGTGAAACCGCGATTCTCGCCTCAAAATTTTTCGCCATTGATATCGACAGGGACAGTCAGTCGAAATTCATGATGTTCCAGGGACAAAGAAACCACAAGGATGAAGAGATAAAAAAGATTCAGGATTACATCGAAAATAATTACCAGGAAAAAATTACCATTGATCAGCTGGCGGAAAAAGTATCGTTAGGTAAAAGAAGTTTTGAGCGACGTTTCAAAAAAGCGACCAACAATACTGTCGTCGAATACATCCAGCGTGTAAAAATCGAGGCTGCTAAAAGAAGTATGGAAACCAGCCGGAAAAATATCAGCGAAGTAATGTATGATGTAGGCTATACCGACACCAAAGCCTTCCGCGACGTCTTCAAAAAAATCACCGGACTAACACCGATTGAATACAGGAATAAATACAATAAGCAGGATGTGGTGAAAAAATAAAATGAATTATTGATTAGTGGGCACGTAACTTGCCGACCGACTAATTCTGCCAACGTACCTGCCTTCAGTAAAGACTTTGCAAATTGGAGTAATATAAAATTCTCCTTCAATCTCAAAAAGGATGAAGATTCTGTTTTTAAATTTTGTTTTATTTTTATTTACAATCCTCTGCAAGGGTGAAACTTTGATCTTGGGATCAAATCTCAATTATGAAAGGTCGAAGATTCATTTTTCAAATTCTGAATATACGACAAGCGCACAGCCCGGGAGTTCCTTTGAGCTTGGGTTGAAACACATCAGTTCAAAAAATGTTCTTCTTGGTTTTGGTATTAGTAAACTCCACTTTAGGTCTCTTAGAAATTTCGGAGCAATAGAGTTTTCTTTAGATTACATTCAAATAAATACACAATGCGGAGTACATCTGAATAAGCCCGATTTGAATATTTCGTTGGGTTTTTATCTGGGGCTTCTCACTCGAAGCAGGGTTTCTTCTCCAGATCCTATACTAGATCATTATATAAATTCCGGTTTCAAAAAAGCGGACTATGGTGTGTTTTTAAATCTACAGCAAAAAGTATATGGATGGGAGAAATTAGATTTAGGCCTAAACGGAAAAGCTGCTTATGGGTTAAACAATATTTACATCTCTGACATTTATCCTTTGGGAGGTTGGGGAAATAAAAATCAAAAAGTGAGAATGGTAAGTTTCTCTTTAGGAGTCTTTGTTCATTACAAAATTTAAACGGTAGTAGACTTCAATTATTCACCTGTCATCATGTCAATCCATGATATAAAAAAAGACATGTTCTACCTTAGAACAGTTCTCAGGTGAACGACTTCTCGCACCAGACTCCGCACGTCCGCACCACACACTCGCACCACACACCCACACTCTATCCCTCTACTCATTCTTCGCTGACAAATAAAACCCAAGCTTTAACAGCAATTGTGATTCATTTACCTTGGTAGTAAAAATTTCGTTAGCCGGATTGGGCAGGTTGGGGTTTGCGTTAGTAGGCATGAAACTCACATTTACATCTTTTCCTTCCATCATCTCCCAATACAAACCGACATACATTCCAAACCGGCCGCCGACAAAAACAGTAGGATTAATAAATGGATTGTATTTCACCTGAATCGCGTTGGATTTATTGGGATCATTTTTGCTTTTATTTATTCCTCTGTTCACACCACCAATGATAAACAACGCGGCTTTGCTACCAAGGTTTGCACGGGCACCAACATTTATTCCGTATAAAAGCTTCCAGGTTCCTGACATAGTCGAGGTGGCATATTGCCCGGTTGGAATTTCTGTTTTATAAGTTGTGTATCGTGGTGCAAAACCAAGTGTGCGCATGGAAAAATTAACTCCGGCGAAAACCGGACTTTCTTTGATCACAAAGGAGGATGTTACATCCACAATATGATTGTTGCTCAGTCTGGCAACTTCATTGATCTGGTCGCCACTGATAAATTTCATGTTATGCAGCTCTCCTGCGGAAAGAGGGTCGAGATAAGTATCAAAGTCATTATAATTGCCATCCTGACTAGCCAGATTTATGAGTCGTCCAAACAAATAAACAATGCCTTCAAGGTTTGCGCTGACAACATGTTTTTCCGCGGATTCAAAAAATTTTATTTCCGCGTTGGTTGTTGTCCTGTAATCTTCGAGGTTAACTTTAACTTCGTTTGTATTCGCGTCCTGTAAAGTATAAAGGCCGGTGACATTTGTTTTGTCATACATCACACCAATCTGAATCTTTTTGAAATGCTTTACATCCAGTTGGGCGTTTGCAGTCAGATGCAGGCACAATAAGGCAAACACTAAGAATAATGATCTCATAATGGGAATTTTGCAGTAGGGCTCCTCTTTTCCTTCTAAATTGAAGAGAAAATGATGCTTTTTCAATCAAACGCAAATGTTAAAATAAATGTTGCGAAGGGATGATTGATAATATTCCGATTTCTTACACCGAATCAATTCACAAAAACGCCTTTTGCAGAAACCATCGCGCCATTATCGCCTTGCAGCTTCAGGAATACAATTCCCTGTTGCATAAAACTTTTTTCCTGATCACCCAGATTTAATTGCACACGGGTTTTTCCTTTTGAATAATTTCCCTTCTGAATGATTTTAATTTGCTTTCCGGAAATATCATACAATGAAAGTGTGCCAATTATTGCTTCCGGTAAATTAATTTCTATCGTGGTGTGATCAGTAAACAGTGAAGGACATAACTTCATGTTTGCTTTGTTCTCCTGAGATGCAAGAGCATCCACTCCAGCGGTGATTCCGAGATCATACATATACATAGATCTTCCATAGGTCGCGGCATAGAGATGCATTGTCGGATAATGAATGCGTAGATCTGTAACCGGAACGGTTGGCAAACCGGTTCCAAGAAGTTGCCAGTTGCTTCCTCCTTCGTTGGTAAAAAACACTCCAACATCTGTTCCGAGATAAAGCATCGCGTTGACAGTGTCAATCACCAGGTCGTTCACCGGAACATCCGGAAGATTTCCTCCGATATCATTCCAGCTTTGTCCGCCATTGTTCGTCATGTACACATGAGACATGTTGTCGTGATAACGATATCCGGAAAGTGTGACGTAAACTTTTTGTGCATCATGCGGATCAGCTGTAACTCGTGTGACCCATCGCACCGGTAAACCGATACTGATTTCTGTCCAGCTGGCTCCTTCATTGTTGGTGACCCAAACATGTCCATCGTCTGTGCCGGCATAAATAACATTCGTATCAGCGGCACTCACAGAAATGGAGGTGACAGTTTCGTAAACGATAGGATAAGCTATCGCGACACCGGTATTCCCCGTGAGGTCCTGGCTGATTTGCGTCCAGTGCTGACCACGATCTGTAGATTTATACACATTATTTGACGCGAGATAAATGGAATTTGTATTGATCGGGTTTAATACAAATGGTGTGTTCCAATTGAAACGATCCTGAGTATTGATTCCTGTTAATCCTGAATTAATATTGCCGTACTGACTGGAAGCATACACATACGAAGGATCGTTCGGATCAACGAGCACTCCAAAACCATCTCCGTACCAGATGTCGTACCAGTCGTTGAAAGAACCGGTGGGCGTAGTCTGCACGCCATTGTCTTGCGCTCCTCCATACAAACGCGAAGGATTTTGTTCGTCCACTTCACAGGTGTAAAATTGTGTGATCGGCAAAGATTCGTCATATGTCCAGTTGTTGCCTCCATCAAATGAGGTGAACAAACCTCCATCATTTCCAAGCAAAACCAGATCATGATTGAGCGGATGAATATAAACTTCATGCTGATCAACATGAACCATTGAAGACATCTGATTCCAGGATAATCCGCCGTCCGTTGTTTTGTACAAATCGAAATCAACAGCGTACACAATATTCGGATCTGTAGGATCTACTTTTATACGTCCGTACCAATATCCAAAATCGCCTGCGGTTGGAGAAGATATCGCCGCCCAATTCGAACCGAGGTCGATACTCTTATATATAGAAATATTGTAACCGTTTTCGTCAGTTACTGTCGCGTAGAGAATATTCGGATTACTTTGAGAAATCGCGATGCCGATCCGACCCGCATTGCCCGGAAGATTTAGTCCGGAGGTCAGATTGGTCCATGTATTTCCGCCATCGAAAGAGCGATAAATTCCGGATGCAGGACCACCGTAATGTCTGCGATCAGGTCTGCGCACGCGCGTCCACATACAGGCCCAAACCGTATCCGGATTTTGCGGATGCACAACAACATCAATCGCTCCTGTAGAATCATTTTGAAAAAGTACTTGTTGCCAGCTGCTTCCTCCATCAGAGGTTTTGTAAAGTCCGCGATGTGGTGTGTCGCCAAACAAATCTCCCATCGTCGCGGCGTAGGCTATGTCAGGATTAAACGGATGAATGGCGATACGTCCGGTATTCCGTGTTGAATCAAGACCAATATGTGTCCATTGATTTCCTCCGTCAATAGATTTGTAAACACCCATTCCGTCGTACGTCAGCGAACCACCACCGGCATTGGCTTCTCCTGTTCCCGCATACAAAATATCCGGATTCGATGGCGCGATCGTTAGGTCGCCGATTGAAAGTGACGGCTGGTCATCGAAGATCGGGTTCCACGAACCTCCGCCATCTGTCGATTTAAAAATTCCACCTGACGCGGCGCAGATATACATTACCTGTAGAGATGACGCATGCATTTCCACATCGGTGATCCTTCCTCCGACATTCTGCGGACCGGCGAATTCCCAGATGTTTCTGTTCCCTGAACGACGCATTTGTTCCTGTTCATTTTTGACATAATGTACAGCCTGACGGTATGCTGCGTAATCAACATTCCCATAAGGATACATCCGCTGATTGATCAGCCAGTCGTTCATCTCTTCTTTGTCTTTCTCCCTTTCAGAAACTTCATGCCTGCAGGAGCAAAGTACAATGC
Organism: uncultured Flavobacteriales bacterium; assembly: GCA_964391495.1. Lineage (GTDB taxonomy): Bacteria > Bacteroidota > Bacteroidia > AKYH767-A > 2013-40CM-41-45 > JADKJP01. The sequence continues at coordinate 10,183 of CAYMMN010000038.1, forward strand.
TGAATAAAAATAAAAGAGAAACAATGTTATTCGCGCGATTCATGGGTCTTTTGCTTGATCTTTCAAACTTAGAAATTATTATGCAAAGGTCTTCAAAATTTACCGCAGGATATAGTCGATTCACCAAATTTTCAATGAGAAAAATGTATTTTACAATTCTTTGAGTTGTCCGGGAAACTGTTTTTACGGTGCTGACAATAAATCAGATCATAAAAGACAAGTTCTATTTCTGTGCAATTCAAAAAAGGAGAGTAGATTATTCTCAAGAAACGAAACAAAAGGTCGTAAAGATTTTTCTAATGACCGCTGTCCATGGGTTTTGTAAGTCGTCAATTTTTAATCCGACTTTTCTCTGCCATATAATCGGGCGCCTTCATTGTCGGGTTCTCGCAGTAAACTGTCCCGTTCCGGTGGCATTTGCTTTTTCATAAAAATACTCCAATATGCTTCTTTCGTCATAGCCGCCCAATGCATGATTCCGTTTTTGTACTGCCATTGCTGAATCCAGTTGACTCTAATGGTTCCAGACAAAAGCAGACAAAGCATGACCGAAAGAATTCCGGAGCGATTTGTCAGGAACGAAAATGCAGATGCCATTCCAAGTGCCATGAGCGGATACGAATCAATAAATGCCCGGTTTCCAAAACCGGAATACCACCAGCACCACCAGCTTAGAACAATCACCAAATTCAAGACAAAATACACAGGCAGTATGTAGGTAAATTCTTTCGCCCGTTTTTTTAGTAATAATAAACCGGCCAAAGCAAAACACATGACCGGAGTGTACACCAACCATCCATTTCGATAACTCAGAAATCCGTCCGCAATGTGTGGATGGCTAAAAAAGAAATGTTCTCCCGGATATGAATCAAAAAACCATGTTCCCAAATAATATTTCCAATACAGTAATTGAGGCAACACTACAATGAAAGCAAAAAACATGATCAAAAGCATTTTCCATTTATGTGTGTAAAATAAATTTAATCTTTCTTTCAGCTGAGACAGATTCAAAACTCCGTATAAAGGAAAGATAAGCAATACTATCCCGTTTGTCGGACGCAAAAGGAAAATGATTCCGGCCAGCAAACCCATCAGAATACTGTTTTTAATTCCGGGATCACGGTACCAGACAATCGTATACCACAAAAAAATACTGATCATGCAAAATGAATACGCATGAGCCATTCCCGGCTCACCTGTCGTGTATAGAAACAAATTCGTTCCAAGTCCAATGGTCAGCAGGGTGAGTCCGGTGACAAAATCATTAAAATAATGTGACAGTGTTTTCCGAAGAAAGAATAATCCGAGACCGGTATACATCACACATCCGATTAAAATCACGATTTCAAAAATATCAGAAAAGCCATCTTGTGTCTGTCCAAAGTGAGGTGCAAGAATATATGCAGTAAAAAAGAATGGCGCGTGTAGTATTGCTACTGCACAAGAATATTTGATATAGTATTTTTCATCTTCGGTTCTCTGTTTAGAATATTTATTGAAATTAGCATAACCATTATTGTCAAGAAATTTTAAGGACAAATCTTTTTCGACAAAGATTGCAGGTAAATAGGCGTAATAACCGGCTCCGTCATTTTTAATGACAAAATCAATTTTCCAATATTTTTCCTTCAGAATTGTACGAAAAAGAAAAAACACAACAAAGATGAGCGCCGCGAAAGAAAAAAAACTTTTTTTTCTAATCAATTTTGTCAAAAATGCAAAACCCTTTTTTATTCCGGATTCCGGTTGTGAGGTGATCATTTCGAATACAATGTATATTAATTAATACATTTTTCCGAAAAATAAAACAGGATTAATGTACGTGCTTTGTCACTGTCCACAAAAAGAATGCTGCTTGTTTTCATTAAAAAAGAACCCGGCAATCTAACCCCGGGCGGAGCCATGCGTTGGCTTGTGTGTCGGGGCGAAGCACGGGAAAGGTGGTGGCGATGAAAATGTTGCTATCGTTCCAAAATTTTATGAAACAAAATTTCAGTTCTTGACAGCTAAAATGATCGTGTGAATTTCCTTCGTTTCTCTCAAGTGAGTGTATTCGACAAAAAATGTCTTCAGGTCTGTAAAGCCAAATTGTTTCAGGTAGTTATTTAACACTTCCTGCATGTGATAATAAAAATACGTGCGGTCTCCACTGCTTCCGGTTTTGTATCCCGATTGCTCCGGATCTCCTTCTACAAAACTGAGATACAATATACCATCTTTGTTCAATAAATAATTTGCATCGCCAATCATTTGAGCACATTCCTCAGGTGATAAGTATGGCAAACAAAAACCGCATACGATTCCATCAAACCTTTTGTTTATCGAGCGGATTTCCTTGCAGTCCATCACACTGAAGCTTCCGTTGGGAACATTTTCTTGCGCAAGCTTAACCATGTTTGGCGCGTAATCAATTCCAAGCAATGCGAAATCAGGACGCTTCGATAAAATATATTTTGAAATGTTTCCCGGCCCGCAACCAATTTCCAAAATCTCAGCCTTATCAACATTTATCGCGTTGCAAAAAAAATCATAGCTCTCGTTGTACAGATTAAGATCCATAAACATCTCCTGATACAAAGCCGCGACCTTGTTCCAGGTTTGAAGAGTTTCCTGATGATGATTCATGTTTAAGACCATTGTGCTTCGGTAAATTTAATTTAAAGTTATGGTCTGAACAGTTTTTATTCCGTCTTTTTCAATCAATAAAAAGTACATACCGTGTGCTAAATCTTCAATAGAATATTTTGCAGATTTTTCAAGCTGTGTGAACGTTTTAAAAATCTGTCCCTCCATTGAAATCAATTGGAGGTGATATTCACCGGGAGTATTCAAATTGACTGAAAATGTTCCTTTGGTTGGGTTTGGGTAAATTGAAAAATCAAACGGTATGATCTCCGGTGCTAAAGTTGTGAGATCTACATACTGACCATTGCTTTCAGTTCCTTTTGAATACCATTCAAGAAAATAATATTCATGGACAGAAGAAGAGTTTGCATCAAACCGAAAATAGGTGTTTCCCAATCCTGTGATGTATTTAACTTTTCTAAATTGCGGTTCAAAATGATCAAACAATGCAGTTCCTGCTGAAAAAGAATCTGTCACGCATCTGCTTTCGGTAAATTCATAACGATTGTATTTTTTGTTCAGTGCATAAACACCAAATGAACCATCGTGTAAAATTCCATTTTGTTCGGGCGCGTATGAATAAAGTGGTTGATTCAGAAAAATGTAATTCACTGTATCGTTAAATGTACCCGTTTCTGTCGACATGTATGGATTCATCAGTGAATCATACGCGATATGTGTAAATTGTTGAATTCCTGATCTTGAATAATAAACGGTATCACCGTTTAGATTAAACCATTTGTCAAGAATAGTATACAAAACGTGACCGGCCGGGATGCCCGGATAGAATTCATTCGGATATTGGTATTCGAATTGATCTCCCGGGTCAAAATCATATATTTCATTTTGAAAAACAGTCGGAACTGAATCTGTTCGAACAATTTTATTATAATCGGGTAGTTCACGAATTGTTATTCCCTCAACCAAACCATGATTTTTCGATAAAATAATCTTACGCCAATTTAATGGTTCTCCAGACACCAACTGATTTGAAGAATCAAGAACTTCAAGATGAATGTATTTGGTTGAATCGGTTATTCCCGTAAACGTTGTAAATCCAATGGAGTCTACAAATGCATACACTACTTTGTTTTCGTTTATCCTCAAAAATATCCATGAATCACCCGGTGGTGCAAGTTGTCTGATTTCTACTGTATCCCCTCTTTCATTTTCAAGATAACACCTTCCGATATTTAACTGTGTAATCTGTGTTCCCAACCAGGATGGTCCATTCATATAGCCTGTGTCCAGACTCGAATAAAACGAAGTGTCACGCCAGGTTCTGAATGGAAATAGTGTTGTTCCACCGGAAATTTGCCATGAAGAATCGAATTTTGTTTCTACAATTCCTGAAACTGTAAAATCATTGTAACAGTCATCGGAGTACAAGGCATATGAGTTCGTTGAAGAATCCTCTCTTGTAAAAAATAATGTTTGGTTAGCCGGGAAAAGGGAATAATCCTGAGCAATAGCAAGTAATGAACAGAAACAAAATGAGAACAAAAACAATACGGCTTTCATAGTACCTGAAATCACAAGAGCTTCAAAAGATGAAGCATTACATCAAAGATAAAATTAATTTGTTCTCATTAGTGAGAATAGTATTTCCGTATTCAAAAATGTAGCACAAATTCATTTTAATGAAAATGACGAATAAAAAATTAAGCTGAAAAGTTTGATAGAAATACAGTGTCAATCTTTCAAATACAAAAAAATCCAAGCACTAACTACTAAAAACCAACAACGAAAAACCAAAGCCTACCTCACCATCATCCGCCCAAAATAAACTCTCTCTCCATCCATCATCAATTGAAGGAAATAAACACCACTGGCAAGACCATGAAGTTCCAGCCGGACAGCTTCTGGCGAAATCACCGATGTTGGATATTGTTCCGAGTCCATCACTTTGCGACCGGCATAATCGAACAATTCGTAACGAAGGTCTTCGATATGCGCCGGTGGTGTGCTGAGCGAAATGAGAAAAAAGTCATTCGCAGGGTTTGGGTAGATATGAACATCGGGAAATCCGCCACGAACATTCATAACGCGATCAAGTGCTGAATAAGAAAATTTTCCGTCGTAATCGGTTTGTTTGAGACGATAATATGAAAGTCCATCCAACGGATGCGGATCTGTTGTCGCGTAATTGCGAGTGACCGTGCTGTTTCCCGCTCCACGAATTATTTCAAGCGTTTCAAAATCCACACCGTTGGAGGACCGCTCCACAGTAAAGTAGTCGTTGTTAATTTCCGATTCCGTGATCCAGCGGATATCAACAGTTCCGGATTTGTTTAATGTCGCGTCAAAGTATAATAATGTAATCGGCAATGGCGCGTCGTTGTCGACAAGTGCCCAATAACTGTTGTATTGCTGAACTCCGGTAAGTGTCACCTGATTCATTAGTGTATTCACATTTCCGAGTGGCTGTGCTGTCCAGGTGAAACCATCGTTGCGCTGCGCGCGCAACTGCACTTCGCTCAAAGTATTGTTTCCGGTGTTCCATTCGATATCACGATAAGTAAACATCAGATCGCTTACAGGTTCTGTAG